>JBCCIW010000033.1:0-18752 GCA_039028055.1 Pseudomonadota bacterium
AAGTGAACACGCGCCTGAGTTCGACGTAAATGTTCCAATGTCTGCGAGGTTGCCGTCGCTGCTTGTCCAATTGGGGGACAGGGTGGTGCAGGTTGCGGGACCAGCATCGAAGTCATCTGAAAAGACAATCTGGGACGAAGCGGGTGCCAAAAGCACCGACGCCGCAATGCCCGTTGATGCAAGGGCGCGAACAAAGCTCCGGAACTCTTCCTCAGCCAAAGACAAAATCCGACCCACCATGGACATTGGTTTTGGCCATGTTGAACTGTCCCTATGGACACTATTGCAGTCCGCCAACTGCATCATAAACCCGTCTGCTCAGACTAAATCTCAATAAGAACAAGGTTATCGAAGAAGGCTTTACGCGCGCTTAAGGATTTGTGTCAGATCGACTGATTGCAGAGCGCTCTTAATAGGGGCCAAGTATACAGACCTGTCTTATGTCCATCGGAGAATTCGATTCTCACCCCATAGCGTCCGACGGGCTCAGCGCTAACCACATTGATTGTATCAGGAATCGGAAAGCGGGGCAGGCGCGGGCTGTTGCTATGGCCCTTGTTCTCAGCCGATGGGCTTTCTTCACGCAGCTTCTTGAATGGTATGATACCGGTAGCGCCGTCGTCGAACGTAACATCCAATTCACGCGCCCCGCGTCGGAACTTCAACTGTGTCGGCCAGGCGTCCGCCTCGCTCATTCTGTATCATCAATTCTACGGGCTTCGTCCTCGAGCATGATTGGAACACCATCCCTGATCGGATAAGCCAATCCAGCTTTCTTGGAGATCAGTTCCTTCGCGGCTCGATCATATTCAAGTCGTCCCTTGCTTACCGGGCAAATGAGCAGATCAAGCATGTGGGGGTCCGGGACTGGCTCCGGGGACCCGTCTGCGTCGGCCGCATCACTCATTGCAGAGGCCCTTCTTTTTCCGGATTACAGTTCATGGTCAGAAGCTTGATCAGCGCATCGCACCTCGCATTTAGATCTTCAGCTTCCAGAAGCGCCTGACGTTCGATCGGTTCGAACGGGCAACCGGCGCTCAGGGCGTGAACAAGTGTCTCCAGCGGCGCTTTCTCTACTGCTTCCCAATCCGCTTGAATCTCATTGGCCTCAGCGTAGCCTTCCAGGGCAACTTCGAGCTGTTTTCGGATGCCTTGCGCGCCTATAAGTACGGGCTCCCTCAAATCATCTGCATAGGGTTCGTAGTTCGCTGACACCTGTCGGTAAGGCGACTTGGCGTCGAGCTCTTCGGTAAATGTGAACCTGCAGATACCCGTCAGCGTGATCATGTAGCGGCCATCATCGGTTTCCGAATAGGAAGTAACGCGCCCGGCGCAGCCTACTTTCGCAAGGTCCGGTATCTGACGGGATCCACCGTCTGTCTGAACCATGCCGATAATCCGGGTCCCGGCCATGGCGTCATCAATCATATTGAGATAGCGGGGCTCGAAAATATTCAGCGGGAGTTGCCATCGCGGAAACAGGACTGCCCCGTCCAATGGGAAAACGGCTAGCGCTTCGGGTAAATCCGTTGGCCGACGGTACTGTTTCAAAGGCATAGGCTGATGCCCTTTCTTCGCTCTCGATCCCCTTCAGATTAACCTAAACCCGTTCCTGACTTAGGCAAACATCAAGGATGAAAGTCTTTTGCGGCCATTGATTGTCACCGGGTCTTTCGCTCCTGCCGCCTCAAAAACCTTCAGCAACTCTTCTTTCGCTTTGCCACCGTCCCACTCCATGTTGCTCGTGAGAATCGTCAGCAGGTGATCAACAGCGCGGTCGTTTTTTCCAGATGCAATGTACTTCTGAGCTAGGTCGAAACGCGCCTGGTGATCGTCGGGGTTGGCAGTGACGTGGTCCAGCGCTTCGGTGAACTCGTCTGCAGGCGGTGCATCAGCCGTCAATTCAAGGGCGAGGAGCACGCTTTTGATATCGGGGTCCGTCTTGCGATCCTCCGGTACCAGTTCCAGAACTTCACGGGCGCGATCTGCTTCACCGTTTGCGAGGAAGCACCGGGCAAGTCCCGCAATGGCTTTCAGGTTCGTTTGATCCGCACCGACGATGCCGGCATAGATTTGCGCAGCCTCGGGAATGTTTCCATCCTGGAAAGCCTGTTCAGCGGCTTCGAGGGCATTCGCCATCTCGACTGCGCTATCTGTGCCCGTCAGCATTTTGTCGATCCAGCCCCTCACTTCGCCTTCGGGTTTTCCGCCGACAAAACCGTCCACCGGCCGACCCTTATCGAACCCAAATACGGCGGGAATCGACCGGACACCAAGTTGGCCTGCGATGCCGGGATTTTCGTCGATGTTGATCTTCACGAGTTTCACCTGACCGGCTTTTTCGTCCACGAGTCGATCGAGGATCGGGATCAGGCTGCGACATGGGCCGCACCACTCAGCCCAGAAATCGACGATCACCGGGCGATTTTGCGATTCCTCGACCACATCGGCCATGAAAGTCTGATCGGACCCAAGTACAACATTTTCACTGGTTTCGGTGGGCGAAGGGGCATTAGGGGGCGGGGCGGGCATTTGCGAAGTCCTTGTGCGGTGTCCGTAGTTCGGATCTATTTCCAGTAACCGGGCCCATTTGGGGGCAAATGCCCCTCGGTGCAAGCGGGTGTCACAACTCCCAATAGGCGTAAGTGCATCAAGCTGATACCGATATTCTCGAAGAGTTGCCCATATCGGTGTTTTTCGGCACCATACATAAATAGGCCAGCTGCTAATGATCATAAAATACCTGGTCGGAAGCAGACAAAAACAGATCGGCAAAAGCCGACACATAGAATTGGCTAATTGGAGGAGACAATGCCAGACACTCAGGCGCTCTGGGCGCACAAGACGATTCCCGATCCATGGACACTTTCGTTGGAGACCTTTGATGTCTCCAGACCCGAACTTTATGAAGCGAACGTCCATGGCGAATATTTCCGCCGCCTTCGCGCTGAAGCACCGGTCCATTATTGCCCGGAAAGTGAGTTTGGTGGGTTTTGGTCCATCACCAAGTTCCAGGACATTGTTGCCATCGACACCGACCATCGGCGCTTTTCATCCAAAAGAGATATTGTCATCGGCGACGCGCCGTCGGATTTCGACACGCCCATGTTTATCGCTATGGATCAGCCAAGGCACGATGTTCAGCGCAAAGCTGTGCAGCCAGGTGTTGCTCCGTCCCAGCTCGCCGAAATCGAAGGTCTTATCCGCCAACGTGTCTGCAATATTCTGGATGAGTTGCCGTTAGGCGAGGAGATCAACTGGGTCGAACATGTCTCCAAGGAACTAACGACGCAGATGCTGGCGACATTGTTCGATTTTCCATTTGAGGATCGTCATTTGCTCCCGTACTGGTCCGATGTGACAACCACCTCTTCGACTGTAGGTGTCGACGTCGATATGGAGCATCGGAAGCAGGAGCTTCTGAAGTGCCTCGAGTATTTTATGGGCTTGTGGAAAGAAAGAGCTGCACAGCCGCGCAAATTCGATTTCATTTCCTTGTTTGCGCACGATCCAAGTACAAAAGACATGATCAATAATCCCATGGAGTTGATGGGGAATTTGATGCTGCTCATCGTCGGCGGAAATGATACGACGCGAAATTCCATATCTGCTGGTGTCGTCGAACTGAACCGTAATCCCGCCGAGTTCACGAAACTGAAAGCGGACCCAAGCCTTATTCCGAATATGGTTTCCGAGATCATCCGATATCAGACCCCGCTCGGCCACATGCGGCGTACCGCGCTCGAAGATGTCGAGTTCCAGGGACAAAAGATCCGCAAAGGTGACCGTGTGGTCATGTGGTATGTCTCCGGCAATCGCGATGAAGACGTTATTCCTGATCCTGACGATTTCCGGATCGACCGCGAACGCGCGCGCCATCACCTCTCATTCGGGTTCGGCATTCACCGGTGCATGGGTAACCGTGTCGGTGAGATGCAGCTCAGGATACTCTGGGAAGAGATCCTGAAGAGGTTCGACCGGATCGAACTCGTCGGTGAACCCAAGCGCGTCCTTTCCAATTTCGTTATGGGCTACGAAACCGTGCCCGTAGTGGTTCATCCGAAATAGGGTGCGAAGCGCTTACTTTGTGAAGCCGATAAGCACAGGCTTCGGCCGACTGGCAGGGGCCTGGTGCGCCGCAACTAGTTTGGTAATCGCACCAGATCATGGGGTCCTCGCATAACCGCTTGCGTGCGGCCCTGAATTCGAAGTTGATCGTCATCTGTGATTTCGAAGAAGTCTATGAATCCACGTTGCCGATCAGGACCTTTGCGGCGGTGGAACGTCGCAACAGCGAGGTTTGTGCCTGTCTCGTCAAAGATAACATCTTCCGGCAAGACGCCTGCTGCATGGACACGGTCGAGTTCTGTCAGTTCGCCGGTTTCAGGATTGAGAGACAGTAGCGTTAGCAAATATGTGCGGCGTCGCGGCCATGTTTCGAGGAAGACCAACTCCGGCAGATAGGTTCGTTCCATTGCGATGGATGCAACGCGTGTTCCATCATCTGATATTTCCAACCCCTCAGCAAACCGACCAACGCGAGATGAGTCGATAAGGCGCGCAGACTTTTCACTTGTTGGTGGCGCAATGACGTGGACCTGGCCGCCTCTCTGCATCAGCATGGTAAGGCTTGAATCATAGCCATTTACATCGGTAATCAGGAAGAAGCGCCCATCGGGGGTCCAGCGCCCCACAGCCAAACGCACACCAACTTCGATGGGATTACCTTTGTGTTCTGCTCTGACAGGAATGCCGCTATCGTTAATAATGAGATCATAGAATTGAATTCGAACATTGCCCACATTCACTGCAAGTGTTCTGCCGTCTGGTGAAAGATGCGCAACACGAACACGCTTTTCTGCATCAATTTCCTCGTAAGGGGGATCCAGGTTTATGAAGCTTGGAGTTTTAGGGCGGCCATCTTCATCCAGAGGTATGATCCCCAACTCTCGTCCATCTGCTTCAGTGCCGATCAGTAGAAAACGGCCATTGGGCGACACTTCCACAAATTGAGGGTTCGGGCCAACATCATCCAATAGGGCGACTTCGTTGAGCTGTCCGTCGACAATGTCATACGCGCGCAAACTTGTTCCATCTGGGAAGGCTGTGTACGCACTATCAACTTCCTCTACGGACTGTCCCAATGAACCACGTGTTTCAACGACATAGGCGTGACGGCCATCGGCTGAGACGTCTACGATTTGAGGCCAGGAGACAACAGAGTTCGGTGCTGCAGCTGTAGCCACGGGCTCTCCATTTGAAAATAAGGTCACTTCATCGATCGCGCCTGCAAGTGGCTCGAGCTTGCCGTCTGCGTAGGCCGTTCCAGCCATGTCTGCATCGGAGACCGCGAGAAATCGGCCTTCGAATACACCGGGCGCTTCTTCAAAGCCTGGATCGTCGCTCGAGTAATCTCCGAGAGCTGCACATCCGGCGACGCCAACCATAATAGCACCCATAACCCATATACTGAACCGAACCATTTTGATGTCTCCAAATCTTAGATGCTCCAAAGTAAAATGAATATTTTCGTTTACAAGTCAACCAGAATAGTTCAGTCATAATCCATGACGTTGGAAAAGTTTCGTGCGGACCGCGCAGCTCATAAACGTGCGGCCGTTCTTGCCGCAGCTGAAGAGAGTTTTCGGAAAGAGGGGTTCATGCGCGCGAGCATGGAGACGGTCGCGCGCAAGGCCGAGGTATCGACCGCTACGCTCTATCGTTACTTCCCAAGCAAAGAAGTCCTTTTTGATGCTGTTGCCGGTGCAACGATGGATCAGCTGGAGCTTGATGTGGACGGGCAATTGGAGAGTGAGGATAGCCTGCGCCATCTCGCCAGGGCCTATGCTCGCTTGCTGTCAGAGCCTCGCGTACGGAGTATTTTCCGCATGGTCGTTGCAGAGTGTGGACGCGATGCTGCGCTCGCCGAGCGTTTCTATTTGGCCGTCAAATCGAGGTTGAGCGACCTTTTCGTTCAGGCGATTACAATTGCCAGAGATCGCGGGGAGTTGAATGTTATTCCCCAGGCGGACCATGTCGCTGGCCAGCTGCAGGGTATGATAGAACATTCCACTTTGATGCGTGGCCTAGTGCTTGGCGACGACGTCAATACCAAATCAGAGGCCAATCAGATTGCCGACGATGCGCTTCAGACATGGCTTTCGCGCTGGGCGGTGAAGGCGGATTAAGCAAAGATCTGAGCCAATTTGGAAACCGGCTTAGCCCTTATCAAGCTCGTGGAAATCAATGACGGTCAGATCGTGACCCGTTTCAACGATAAATCGTTTGAAGTCCGCAAGTCGTACCCGAGTCGTACCGGTATTACTTAGTGGGTGAAAATTCACGTCTTCATAGGCTTCCAGCGCCGCATCGAGGATGAAACGGACTCGGTGATCGGTATCATTGACCAATGCAAAACCCGTTACAGAACCGGGTGTTACGCCGAGAACCTCTTTCATCAAATCAGGGCTCGCAAAAGAAAGCCGCCGCGTTCCCAGGACCTTATGCAACTGGTTCAGTTTTAGTTGATTGTGTGCCAAAGCCGAGATCAGGACGATCACCCCGTCCTTGTCCTTCATGAACAGGTTTTTCGTATGCGCGCCGGGCATACTGGCCTTCAGCTCCCTGCCGTCCTCGACCGTAAACAGCGCCTCATGCCAGACTGTCTCGTGGACGATGCCCAGCTCATCGAGATAGGCGAACAGATCCTCGGGACTTGATAGCATCCCCGCTTCTCGGCAAAGATTGGCGCAGCCGTCAAGGCTGGGAGAAGAAGACGAGACAATGCAACTCGATTGCTACAAGATCTACGATACGGCACCAGAGATTCGCCCCGGAATCGGACAGCGAGTCTGGATGGATGATTTTCCGGATCGCCACCCCTATCGCTGCCTGCCGCTGACCATGGCAAATTCCACTGGCTGGGAAATTCTTTGCCCGTTCGACATCGAAATCGTCTGGGATGGCGGGCCGCTCGAAGACGCTATTCTTCTTCAATCGAAGGAACACCCTGCCGGCGTTGCGAGTTTTGCCGGCAGCCACTTTCGCCGCGGGATCGTAACCTTTCACACCGGCTATCTATTCCGAACACCTCCTGGGTGGGGCGTCTGGGCCACCGGCAGCCCCAATCATATCAAGCATGGGATCGCGCCGCTGACGGGTCTGATCGAAAGCGACTGGCTTCCGTTTCCTTTCACCATGAACTGGCAGATGACGAAACCCGGCCGAGTTCGCTTCGAACGGGGCGAACCGTTCTGCTTTATCACACTCATGGAGCATCCGAAGCTGGAGGAGGTGGAGCCCCAGATCCGTCGGCTCGACGACAACGCGGATCTTAAAGCCGAGTATGAAGCCTGGCGTGACAGCCGGGCGGACTTCAATCAGCGTCTTGCCACAAAAGAAGCTGAAGCGATGAAAGCTCGATGGCAGCGCCACTATATGCGCGGCACCACGGCAACCGGCGACAAGGCCGACGACCACCGGACAAAGCGAAGATTGAAAGCTCCTGCTGAAGGAAAGTGCCCTGTCACTGGCACAAGCAAATGACACGCAGCGAGTTCGATGCGGCCCAATTGGGGGAGGTGTTCAGTGCGACATGGCGCGCGTTCGATTGTCTGCCGCGTTTGCAAAAAATGCACTTATCTTGTGGATTGGGTTAACGGTGACCCTACGTGACTATGATATGAAAACAGGGCTAGTTTAACAAATCAAACGGTTTGGGAGGACCTCATGCAGCTCATCAGCGATGAAATCATGATTGATGACGGGCAGATGATGCCGAAGCACAAGGCCGCTTATCCGCTCCTTGAAGGTTTCGATCTCGCCTATCCGGGGTCGTGGACATCAGGTCATCCGTGGGATTTCTATAAACGCATGCGCGAAGAGGCACCCGTGCTCTGGTCTACAGGCAAGGACTTCTTTTCGGGCTACTGGTCCGTTGGTCGGTATGAAGACGTCAAAACCGTCGAACTCAATCCGGAAGTCTTTTCATCGCAACGCGGCAGCATCAATCTCGGCGTTGGTCCGCGTAAGGACTGGAAACCGAAGAAGCTCGTTCCCGCCGCTTTCAATTCACTGATCAACCTTGATGCGCCGCTCCACATGGAAATGCGCATGCAGCAGAAGGACTTTTTCATCCCGGCCTATGTCAAGCAGGTCCGCGAACGTGTCGCAGCGCATATCGATGGCTTGCTCGATGACATGGAGCGCAAAGGCCCGGTCGTCGATTTCGTGAAAATGTTCTCCGAACAAGTGCCACTTTTTACACTCTGCGAGATGCTGGGCGTTGACGAGGCTGATCGCCCACGGATCGTTCACTGGATGCACTATCTGGAGATGGCCAGTATGTACACGGCTGCCAAGTGGCAGGTGATCCGCAGCAATCCACTTTTCCCGTTCAGGTTTTTCCCAGCTGTGAACGAGATGTTCGATTATGGGGAACGCGTGATGGCGGAGCGCCGTGCCAATCCTCGTGACGATCTTTTGACCGTCATTGCCCAGTCGAAGCTAGACGGGGAGGAGCTCCCGCAGGAGTATCTCGATGGATCGTGGCTGCTCATCATTTTCGCCGGCAACGACACAACGCGAAATTCGCTCACAGGTACAATTCAGCTGATGCACGATTTTCCGGACCAGAGGCAAATGGTGCTCGATGATCCAAGCTTGATTCCGGCCATGTCTCAGGAAGCGCTGCGCCTTGTCTCGCCTGTGAAACATATGCGCCGCACCGCCCTTGAAGATTTCGAGCTGAATGGTCAGCTCATCGCCAAGGATGAGAAAATTGCTATGTGGTATGGTGCGGCCAACCGGGATCCGGAAATTTTTCCGAACCCGGACGTTTTCGATATGACGCGTGACAATGTCGATCGTCATCTTGCCTTCGGCCACGGTGTTCACAAATGTCTGGGCTTGCGCATTGCGCAAATGCAGCTGCGCCTGTCCTATGAAAAGATATTTGAGCGGTTCCCCAACATCGCTCCTGTGAGCGACATGGTTTACGCGCCCAATGCGCTTGTGAATGCGATTTCGAGCCTGAAGGTAAATCTCTACGGAGTTGACGCGCAGAAGCCAACGCATGCCCAGGTGAAGCAATTCGAGCCGGCCTAAGTTCAGGCTTGAAGAAATACTTGTAAGAATGGCTGCCGTTCCCTTGTTCTTCCATTGAGTATGGAAGATCCCGTTCGACCTGATTTCAATCTCGCAATGTCGCGGGACATGTTCGAGTTTTGGTATTGGCCGAAGTTCGAGCTGGAGCGAATTTGCTCATTGCTTAATCTGTCTAAGGTCGGAAGCAAGGCTGAGCTCAGAGACCGGATCGCGCTCTATCTGGAAAATCCAAACGTGCGGCAACCAAAGCGTTCTCGTTGCCCTCGCGACGAAACAAATTGGGCGAAAGCCGCACTGACTTTGGAGACGGTTATAACGGCATCAATAACATTCGGTCCGAATGTACGTGGTTTTTTCAAGAGAGAGATTGGCAAACGCTTTACGTGCAACAGCGACTTCATGGACTGGGTTCGTGACAATACCGGCAGCACTCTTGGCGATGCCATAGGCGCTTGGCACATGCTTGAACGGCGAAAAGACGATCCGTCCTTTCGCCGCGAGATCGCACAGCACAATAACTTTCTGCAATATCTTCGAGATTTCGCCGACGCCTTTCCAGACCGTTCCCTTGATGATGCGAAGCGGTGCTGGGACCAGAAGAAAATCAGGCCAGCGGTACGAGGGAAAGTTGTTTTCGAACTGCAGGATATACGATTTCTGTAGTGTTCGCTTTCCCTTGTTTCGCCTTTGGTGGTTTACTGATCGTAATTGCCGTATCCGCATTTGGCAGTTCACTTGCATTGCCAATAGACCGAGTTAACGGGGGATCTGGAGCAGCGCTTCGATGGGAACAAAACTAGGAATCTGGGCGTTCGCCGTATTTTCCGTGCTGGGCATAACGGGTTTGTTTCTTGGTGCAAGCCAGGCTCAAGATCGTCCCGACAGTCTGGACGATAACGTATATGAGCTCACCACGACGCTGCGCGGTGCTCCAACAACGGTCTACAAAAATCTTGCCGATATCCTTGCTGATGCGCCCGGTAAGAATCCGACGTGGACTCTTGACGCTAGCACGGTTGAATTCGATCTGTATTTTTCGGTTATCAATCATACCAATGACGGCGTGCTTTGCGTTTCGCCCAAACTGCGGGGTGAGCCATCCGCACTGCTTAGTCCTTCTGATACGGGATACTGGTCAGTTGCCGATGTGAACGGAGGGGTGCGGTCAAGTTTTTGTCATTCTTACAACAATCTCACTTTCCCAATCTATCTTGATGTACCTGACGATATGCTCCGTGAGCTGAGTAGGCGTCGGCGCTTTGGGAGAGGTATTGGTGTGCGCCTTCGTACTTATAAGCCAAGTCCCCTGGCCACCGATGTAAGTATTGCTGACATACCAGTCGCGGTGGATCTTCGTTTTCGGGAAGGTGGCTATAAGACAGTTGGATACTACTGGCCCGGACACGATGATGTTACAGGTTCGCGGTGGGTCGAAGATCCGTTTATATTGGAGGCAGAGGGTCAATCCTGGCCGGCGCTGGTAATCAAAGCGCACGAGGCGGACTTTAGATTCTCCCCAACACCGACAAGTGTTGATTTTGCACAATCGGATAATCTGTTCAGCGTTTCGCGTCAGCCGACCACAGTTGCGGTTATCGAAGATAGCCCCACGAATAATTTGATTGATGTGTCGATCGAGATGGCAACGGAGAGTGGCCAAGACGATGTTGAGATCGTTGCAGATGTCGCGGATCTATCTGCAACAACCACTGTAATAGACGACTCAAGCGCAGAACCGTCTCCGACGTTTGCGCCCGATCAACCGTCCATTCAAGCTAACCCCTTGAGTCAAGATTTGGATATCAGCACGCGTGTTCGGTTTGATATTAAATCAACAAGTCCGCTGGCGCGTCAGTCCATCTACTTTTCTTTCACCGGCTTTGGAGCTGGTGAAGTGTCTGTAGACGCGCTTCAGCTTGCGGATCTTACTGACAGTGCGGGAATCTTTGTCCGGTTCGCAGATACTCCGGACTCTCCCATGGCAATATCTCGTGCTGTGCTTACGGTGCCCGGCCGCGATTTCGAACGGGATGTTACAAGGTTCTTTTTTGACAAGCGCGAATATTTCGGGATTCGCGGCCGTCACCTTCTGGAAGGTGAAGAGAATGTGCTTTCGATAGAAGTTGAGCCTCGATAGCTTCAACCATCTAGAAAATTCCTTGACGGATTAACCACGATCCATCATACCCCACGCTCGTTCAATACCCTGGAGGAACCGATGAGTTATCGGCAACTCAATTCTTGCCAATTCAACGGCGCGCAAAATCAGCGCGGCGGTAGCGGCGCTATGGAGGATGTTGGATGATGGGCTGGTAAGCAGCCCAACCGGTACAGAAGACTGGTTTCAACGACCCTCCACGCAGACAGGCTGGAGGGTTTTTTATTGCTCGCCGGTCCGTTGCGTGAAGGGTCTCGATAAGGAAAGGAGCTCATACGAGCTAGAGACCAATGGCAGATTTTGAAGTGATCGAATCCGCTGGCGGCGGAACGATCAAAGCCTGGGTAAAAGGCGTTCCAGTAGAGCCGGAAGCCCGCAATCAGTTGGAAAACGTGGCGGGATTGCCTTTTGTGCATTCGCACCTCGCTGTCATGCCGGACGTTCACTTTGGACGGGGCGCGACTGTTGGATCGGTCATTCCGACCAAGGGCGCGATCATTCCGGCAGCGGTTGGCGTCGATATTGGTTGCGGAATGATGGCTGTGCGGACTTCGCTTACGGCGAATGAATTGCCCGATAACCTGAAAGGCCTGCGGTCGGATATCGAGCGGAAAGTCCCGGTTGGTAATGGTCCGGGTGGGAACCATAAAATGGCTCCTGCATCCATCAGTTCTCGGCTGAAGCGGTCGGGTCTGGTGGAGAAGCTCGAGATCATCCTCGACAAGCACCCTAAGATCACGGCGAACCGGTTTTCGACGCAGCTTGGTACGCTCGGTGGCGGCAATCACTTCATTGAGGTCTGTCTCGATGAGGTCGATCGTGTCTGGCTCATGTTGCACTCGGGGTCCCGGGGCACGGGTAACCGGATCGGGACGTACTTCATTCAGGAGGCGCGTGAGGCTCTCGAGAAGCGTGTCCTCGGTTATCATGTTCCTGATCGGGATCTTGCCTTCTTCATCGAAGGGGAGCCCCTGTTCGAGGATTACACCGAGGCCGTGCTCTGGGCGCAGGACTATGCCCGTCTGAACCGGGAGGCCATGATGGACCGGACGCTGCAAGCTTGCCGGGATGCGCTGCCTGCCTTCACGCTGGAGAAGTCGGCCGTGAACTGTCACCACAATTACGTGGAGCGGGAGCGGCACTTCGGCGCGGATGTCTGGGTCACCCGAAAAGGTGCGGTTCGCGCCGGTGACGGCGAGCTCGGCATCATTCCCGGGTCAATGGGGGCGAAGTCCTTCATTGTTCGCGGGAAGGGCAATGCGGAGAGCTTCTGCTCCTGTTCCCACGGTGCAGGCCGGGCCATGTCGCGGACCGAAGCCAAGCGGCGGTTCTCGGTCGAGGATCACGTAGCGGCTACGGCCCATGTCGAATGCCGGAAGGACAAGGGCGTCGTTGACGAAACGCCGATGGCCTACAAGGACATCGACGCTGTCATGGCGGCTCAGTCTGACCTCGTCGATATTGTCCACACGCTCCGTCAGGTGGTGTGCGTCAAAGGCTAGCGAATGCGGGCGGTCCGTCAGCGGACCGTCCGTACCCTCCTCGTAATGCTGGGTCGTCTAATGGTAGGACAGCCGGGTTTGGTCCGGCCAATGCTGGTTCGAGTCCAGCCCCAGCAGCCACCCCCCCGATCGCGTTATGCACCGTTACAGCTCGCTTCCGGGCGCGCCATAAATTCGCGTCTCGCACTTGGCAGCCTTGTTGCATTCCCCCAGAATGAGCATGATCAGCATCTGGGGGCTGCGATGAGAGGATCGACACGCACCGTTTTGGCAACTTTGGCTTGCCTGGCTTTGCTGGGCAGCATCGCTGTCGCGCAGGATTTGCCTGATCACACCGATGATGACCGATACGCGCTCCGCACGACCAACGGGTCAGAGCCGACCATATACAAGAACCAGTCGCAGCGGCTTGCCAATGCGCCGCCCTTCAGGCCCGACTGGACATTCGCGCCCGATGTCGACACCGCCGACGTCTACATCTCCGTCGTCAACCACACCTTTGACGGCACGCTCTGCGTGTCCCCCAGAACCGAGAGCGATGATGACCTCTTGCTCAATCGACAGCCGGACGGTGCCTGGTCGTTCGACGAGCGCGATGGGGGCGCGCGCGAGAATGCCTGCTACTCCCGCACCAATCTCACCTTTCCGATCTATCTCGACATTCCAACCGATCTTCTCTCACGGTTTGGCGACGGGGCCGGGCAGGGCCTCCGCGTTCGCCTCCGCACCTATCAGCCGAGCGCGTTCAATACGAATGAGACCATCGCAGACATCCCCGTGGCGCTTCAGGTGCGCCAGGGCCGCCGCACCTGGACGACCCTTGGCCATTACTGGCCGGGTCATGAGGCGATCACCGGTTCTCGCTGGGTGCAGGACCCCTTCATTCAGGCCGCGGCGGGCCAGTTCTGGCCAGCCCTCGTCATCAGGGCCCGGGCCGACGCTGCCGATTTTGTGCCCGGCCTTCCAGCCGATCAGCCGGCCCAGCCTGTCGCCTCTGGGGGCACGCCGAGCGCCACAACTGTCGCCGACGCCCTTAAGATCACCCAAGGGCATTTGAGATCCGTGGGCCTGTTATCCGGCGCGGCCGACGGCCGCGCGAGTGCTGAGACGCAGGCTGGGCTCGACGCGCTCCTGCAAAGCCTTGAGCAGCCAACGATCCAGATCGATCGTCTCGATACGGATCGTATCATCGCCCTATCGAGCCTGATGGGCGCGCTGGTTCAGACCTATGATGCCCAGCAGGAGGCGATGTTTCAGGCCGCCGCTGCCGCGTATCAGCAGCAGAGAATTGCCGACGCGCTAGGCCACCTCGATGCCTATGTGGCGCGTTTTCCCCGGGGCAAATATCGCCAGCAACTCGACGCTGTTCGCCCGGACCTCGAACGCCGCGCCAACGCCATCCCCGGCGTGGTGATTGTGCCGTCTACGGAGGAGTGAGGGGGCGTTTCTAATCGGCGGCTAGTGCTTCCTGAGTAGGCGAAATAGTCGAATTATTCCTCGTCTTTCGTAATCGTGTGGTTCGTGCCGAGCCATCTATACAGGGCTTGCACCCAATTCAAATCGGTGCCCCATGCCGCCGCCATTTTCAAAATGAGCGTTTGATTAGTCAACCAGAACGCCCTCGCTGCATCCATAATTAACGTGATTTCCGAGCTGGCAGCTGAACCCAACTGACTATTGCTGACACCTGAGCTGACCACGGGCCAAACTGCACCGGTCATAATTGTATAACCCAATACTCGCAGTATATTGCTTTGAAAGCCTCTGGCAGTGTCAGTTGATCTTTCAGGATGCGGCCCCTCGTTGATTTCACTGGAAGCAAGTTCGGCGATCTCTCCGACCTCGGGCTCAAAGAGTTCGGAGTTTCTTTTAACCCGTTCCGCGAACTCGGAGGTCCGGGCTTTCGCTTCCTCAATATCGGCGCGGTCCATTTGATAATCGAGATTTCGCTGTATTAGCTGACGACCGCGCGTTGTGCCCATCACGCTCATTCCGTGGAGAGCGATAACTGTGTCCATCGCTGCTCCAATCTCGTTACCTTGTTCTGGCAAATGCTCAGAAGCAATCTCCGCCTGAAGCCGCATGTTCGCGTTTTCGAGCCATGTTCCTTCTGCAACGAGCCGGTCAATTGAAAGCTGTGTGGTCTCCCCCTCAAGCGCTGCTCTGTATCGTGTCGCCACGGGTTTGAAGTGCTGGAAGGCGTTGGAACCGTCGCAAGCCGCTTCCAGGGCTTCCACTGCTGCGATCAACGTTGGTTTGATACCTTCGAGTTCATCAACATCGTCAGGGGTTGGTTGCCCGGATGACGCAAGACCAATTCGCCCGCTTTCGGTGGTTTCAAAGCTTAGTCCGTCCTCTTGATTAGGAATACCGGGCTTTTCGTTAGGAGAGGCGCTTTCGTCTTCGGCCAACCAATCCTCAACCGAACTTAGCCCGGCATCCTTGCGAATCTGGTTTAGTGCTTTGAGGGTGCGTTCTTTGTTGTTCTCGATCGTTGCAATGGCCTGATATTCTTCCGGCAGATTTGGGCAGCTTCTGAAGTATAATCCATCAAGGTTGCCACCCAAGCGGCCGAGTTGTTTACTCGCAATTGCCCACTCTGCCATCGCTCGCAGATTCGAGAGAGGTTTCAGATCTCTGACAGGAGTTCTAGCAAGAGAAAGACCTACCAAGTCACTCATTTTTTCTATAGATCTCAGATCACTAACTGATGTACCGTTGATATTAAGGTATCTCATTCTATTAAGGCCGCTAAGTGGTTCTAAATCGCTCACTAGCGTGCGCTCAAGAGATAGAAATTTCATGTTTTCCAAGGCTTCAAGGGCAGTTAGATCGCTCACTGGAGTGCCATCGAGGATAAGTACACTTAAAATCGGCATGCCTTGGAGCGGAGACAGATCGCTGACCTGTGTTCCTGGAAGCTCGAGCCCCTTCATTGTTCGCATATTGCGGATAGGCTCGAGATCTGCGACTTGCGTAAAGTCAAGGTAGAGATCGGTAATGTCGTGTAGGCTGCTGATGGGTGTGAGATCGCTAACCTCAGTGACCCTTAGGTCAAGCCGTAGCAAGGCTTTTAGGTTTCTGATTTGAGGCGGCAGTCTATCAAGCTCATTGAGCTTTCCCTCATTATCACCCCTTAGAGAAAGCACTCCAACGTGCTCGTCCGCCAGTATTATTCGCTCTGCTTCAACGTAAGCCGCTCGCGCTTCCGAACTCGGAAATGGTTTCTCATCCGCCATGGGCTCAACCTAGCCGGGCGGGGCGGTGGGCTGCAATTGGTTTCTGGAGTTGGCTCAGCCGAAATTGAGAATGATCCGCAAAGTGCGACATTCTGCTCGCGCCCTAGCCATGGACCGGGCGATTCATTGCCCCAAATACCTAGCCGTACTGCACATTCAGGAGCTTAAAATGTCATTTATTACCTTGCTTCTCACCCTTGCTGGCGGCGGCGCAGTTGTTGGCGCTGTAATAGTCGGCCAGCCTACGGTTCTGTTCGGTCTCTTTGCCGTTGCCGGGGCGATTTTCGCCTTTTTCACCATGCGTCAGGCAAAGAAAGCCGAGGATGCGTGGCTGCCAAGCTACGAGGACTAGGACACCCATCTTCCTCACAAAACACCAACCGCGCCGATTCCTGGTGTGGAATCCGCGAGTTTGGCGGGGGATAGAGGTTTGAAAATACGGGGATAGAAGACCGGTGCTTCGGCTATCTATCCCCGTTCATTTATGTGTCGAGGAAGCTGCGCAGTTTGCGGCTGCGGCTTGGGTGCTTCAGCTTGCGCAGGGCCTTCGCCTCGATCTGGCGGATGCGCTCCCGCGTGACCGAGAATTGCTGGCCGACTTCTTCCAGCGTGTGGTCGGTATTCATGCCGATGCCGAAGCGCATCCGCAGCACGCGTTCTTCGCGCGGCGTGAGCGAGGCGAGGACCCGCGTCGTCGTCTCGCGCAGATTGGACTGGATCGCCGCATCGACGGGCAGCAGGGCCATCTTGTCCTCGATGAAGTCGCCGAGGTTTGAGTCCTCGTCGTCGCCGATGGGCGTTTCGAGGCTGATCGGCTCCTTCGCGATTTTCAGGACCTTGCGGATTTTTTCGAGCGGCAGGCCGAGCTTTTCAGCGAGCTCTTCCGGGGTCGGCTCGCGCCCGATCTCATGCAGCATCTGTCGCTGGGTGCGAACGATTTTGTTAATTGTTTCAATCATGTGCACCGGAATCCGGATGGTGCGCGCCTGGTCCGCAATGGAGCGGGTGATGGCCTGGCGGATCCACCATGTGGCGTAGGTGGAGAATTTGTAGCCGCGGCGATACTCGAATTTGTCCACCGCCTTCATCAGGCCGATATTGCCTTCCTGGATCAGATCGAGGAATTGCAGGCCGCGATTGGTGTATTTCTTCGCGATGGAGATCACGAGGCGGAGATTGGCCTCGACCATCTCCTTCTTCGCGATGCGGGCCTCGCGCTCACCCTTCTGGACGGTCTGCACGATGCGGCGGTAATCGTCGATCGGGACGCCGATTTCCTGCGCCACCGAGGAGATTTCCTCGCGGAGATTGGAGATTTTCTCGGCTTCAATGTCGGTGAATTTCTTCCACTTGGCCGAGATTTCGGTGACATTCTCAACCCACTCCGGGTCCAGCTCCTTGCCGAAGTAATTGTCGAGGAACTGCTTGCGCGGAATGCCATGGGCGTCGGCGCGGCGCATCAGCTGGCCTTCCAGTCCCATCAGCTTTTTGTTGATCGCGTAGAGCTGTTCTACCAACGCCTCGATCCGGGCATTGTTGATGTGCATTGTTTTCAGATTTTCGACGATGCGTGTCCCTGTATCATCATAATCTGTCTGGGCCTTTGGTGTCAGTTCTTTCCCTTCGAGGCGGCGGGCAACAAGTTTTTCCTGTAGCTTGCGATATTTGGTAAAGTCGGATGCGATCGCGTCGAGGGTTTCGAGAACGCCGTCTCGCAGCTCCGCTTCCATTGCCGACATGGACATGGCTGCGCCTTCATCATCGTCCTCGTCGTCATCATCGTCACGGCTCTCGCCTTCTGACTCTTCGCCCTCTGCTGAGGCTTCGTTCTCTTCCCCTTCGTCCTCTTCTTCTTCTTCCTTTGGCGGCGGGGGCGGATTTTCAGCCCCATAGGTGGCTTCCAGGTCGATAACGTCACGCAGAAGAATGCGCTCGTTCATCAATTCGTCGCGCCAGACCATCATGGCTTCGAAGGTCAGTGGGCTTTCGCAAAGCCCGCGGATCATTGCATCGCGACCGGCTTCGATGCGTTTGGCAATGGCGATCTCCCCCTCGCGAGAGAGAAGCTCGACCGTGCCCATTTCACGCAGATACATGCGAACCGGGTCGTCAGTCCTGTCGGTGCCACGGGCATTTCCCTTTTTGGCGACAACTTTCTTGTCGTCGGTTGTCGCCAGGGCCGTACTTTCGGCTTCCACTTCCTCTTCGGACTCGACCACGTTGACACCCATTTCAGACAGGGCAGACATCGTGTCTTCAATCTGATCAGAGGTGAGTTCGTCCGGTGGAAGGATCTTGTTCAGCTCGTCATGGGTGACGTAGCCTTTTGCTTTTGCGTCCTTGATGAATTTCTTCATCGCTGTGCTGGTTAGATCGAGAAGTGGCCCGTCCTGCTTCTCTGTCTGTTTTTCTTTGGTCTTCGATTTGGCTGTTGCCATGCTCGTTAAGTCTCCTGCCTCGCCGGCGCAGTTGGATGCTGCTCGTCGCCTCGCATCAGTTTATGTTTCGATGCCAGATGCCCCATCCAGCTAATTTTGATCCGCTTCTTCTGCTGCTTCATTCATGCGTGCGCGCATCGCACGACGTTCCGCTACTCTCCGATGGCGGCGTTTCCACGACGAAAGCGACGCCGTAGCGTCGTCCTCGGCATGTTCAGCGCCGTCTTCGTCGGAACCAACAGACGCGCCGTATTGCTCAAGGGCGATAAGCCATTCCCGGCCCTCGGGTCCGTCAGCAGTGATCGGAGGG
>JBCCIW010000034.1:0-17825 GCA_039028055.1 Pseudomonadota bacterium
GCATTGAAAGCGATGAAAGCAAACAGACCAAAGACGCTCACCAGCATTCCGGCGATCATGGCGCGCCAGAAATTCGCATCTCTATCCCGGGCTCTTGCCATGGCTAACCTCCCTCAGTGTCCTTTCAGGCGCTTTTTGCGCGCTCCGGCTCTTTGCCGGTCTGTCGTTCCTTACGGATATTCTCGATGTGCGCGCCCACACGCTGTTCAATCGATGACAACCCCTTCTGAACGCCCTGAATATGCGTCTCGAGCCATTTCCGGGTCAGCGTCAGCGCCGTGATGTTCTGCTCGATGGTCTTGACCGCGACAGCGGCAAGCTCCCGCTCCTTCTCATATTCGAAAGTCGGCAGGTTTGGCGTGACAATCTCATCGAAATAGGCTGGGCACTCAGCTTGTTCGCCCAGCTTGTCGCGCAGCCCGTTCCGCTCCCGCCGGTGGGCCTGACGATAAGCGATCTTGAGACCGCGTTCCTGATCCGCGCAGCGCGATGAGATGGCTAGCGCACGTTCCCGGCGCGTCTCCAGTTCCGTCATCGCCTTTTCGATTTCACGTTTGGCAGCAACGTGACGAGACTGCTGAGTATCGAACCACGCCCTGCACTGGGTGAAGTAATTCGAAAGGTCATCGCGCAACTCATTGCGCACAGCCTGGCGGCGCTCATAAGCTTTCCGTTCTTTCCGCCACACGCGACCGTATCCCGGATACTTATCGGAGATGCGATCATAACCCTCGTAAACACCAATGCCGAAAACGGCGAGACCAATGAAAAGCAGCGCGTAGGCAACGAGTGACTCAAGGCCGAAAATGTTCGGGAACATCGACCGGATAACCTCTCCAGGCGGAATATTGAACATGGAGAACCCGGCAAGCGAACCGGAAGCCTGCGCGGCCAGCAGCGACTCTTCCACGGCATCACGGAAGTGAGCCACAAAGAAGTTCACGAACAGCCCCATCAGAATGAATAACCCGGCGACCACGCCTCCAAGGATCTTCATCGGTTGCTCATGGTGATTCAGATTTCTAAGCCCGAAGAACCCGGCAGACACACCGCAGGCAACATTTACGGCACTGATGCCAAACGCGATCAGCATGCCACCAAGCAGGCCAGAGCTTTGCGCGTCCTTGAACAGCAGCGCGTTGAAGCATCCCTCAACGATCAGGATGAACAGGAGGATAGCGAGGGTCTGCTCGACATTCTTCTTTATGTCCGGCGTGCGCTCGCCAATGCGCCCCTTATGGCGCTCACGGAACGCATCAAGCTCCACGATCGACGATTCGTGGCTCGTCTTCGCTTCTTTCATATCGTCAGTCTCGAAGTGACGAAGCTCTGACTCTTCAGACTTGATCGCCTCTTCGAGTTGATCTGGTTCGATGTCGGCGGGCGTCATTTCAAGAACAAAATTCCGGACATCGCCGCCGGTGGTCTTGAACCAGGTGTCTACACCGCGGCGGATATCGTCAGCCTCTTCGGTGAACAACTGTTCCCGCTCCGACCACTGGTCTCGGGTCATCGCTTCGGATACGGGAATGCCGTCTCGAGCGTCGGCCTTCGCCTGCTTTCGCGTCATCATTCGGCTGAAGCTGAGATTGCCGTTCGCTTTCTCGCCCTTCAGGCCGTGATCAGCCAAACCCGTCTTTGAACGAAACGCCTTGATGTCAGACGTGTACCCCATATCCAGCGCCCAGCGCGGCGATTTGCGAGACATATGCAGCCTACCCTTAACAGCCAACCCGAATTTATTAACCAAGAAGGCCATAAAGCCGAAAATTGACTTAAATTTTTGCTAATTTATTGCGGCGGAATATCGGCACGTCTCATTGCTTTTTCGTAAGTTAGTTCGCTCAACACAATCGCGACCGTGAGAAGTCGTTCTGATACAAGACAATTTCGGCAATTACTGGTAAGCACCGCTCATGTCAGCAGACACAGTTTCAATGGCGTCGTCACATCCCAATGTACGGGATTTGCGCACGCTATTGTCCTCACTCAAGACATGCACCGATGGAGAAACGGTCACTGTCGACGACCTTTTGAACGCCGTCGGCCGTCGCGCTTTCGGGCCGCTCCTGCTTCTCCTCGGCTTTATATCCATCAGTCCACTAACAGTCGTTCCGGGGGCAACTTGGTTGGTTGCGTTGGTGACCTTGCTCATCGCTGGACAGGTTGCTCTCGGTTTTGAACGCCCATGGTTGCCAAAGAAAGCTCTGCAGATGGAGTTTCCAAGATCGGCTCTCGTCAAGGGCGTCGATTCAATGCGGAAAACCGCCTACACGATCGACCAACTTCTGCAGCCGCGCATCTGCTTTCTCACCAGGTCTCCTTTCATCCAACTCATTGCCCTGATCGCGGTAGCTGCGGCATTGGTAACTTTTCCCCTCGGCCTCGTACCTTTCGGGCCAGTCCTTCCTGGCCTCGCGGTCATGTTCATCGGGCTTGGAGTAACATCGAGAGACGGCGTCATGGTCTTGCTGGCGGGCGGATCGCTCATTGGATCTTTCATCATCGTGGCAAAAGTCATCGAACGTCTGTTCTGAGCCCAGGCCCTTGAAGGACGCCCCTATTCGACCGACATTAGGAATATGACAGATCTCTATCACAATCGGGTGCTGGAACTCGCCGCGAACATACCACATCTGGATCCCTTGCCGGACCCGGAAGCGCAGGTTGAAAAAGTCTCTCGCGTTTGCGGATCTACCGTCGATGTCTCATTGAACCTCAATGCCGAGGGCACACACGTAGACGCCATATCGGTCGATCCGAAAGCCTGCGCACTTGGTCAAGCGACGACAGCGATCCTGGCTGAAAGCGCGCCCGGCGCAGCAATTGAAGAGATCATCGCTGCAAGAGATGAGTTGAAGGCGATGCTGAAAGACGGCGGCGAACCGCCAAAAGGTCGTTTTTGGGAACTGCGCCACCTTCAAGGGGTCGCTGACTATCCGCCACGGCACACGTCTACAATGCTGGCTTTTGAAGCGGCAGTCGCAGCGATTAATGAGGCTTTGGCCGCCCGCCAGACACGCTCCGAACCAGCGCCCGCAGAATAAGCCCGCTTCCAACGATCGGAATAACAAGCTCAGCGGCCACGCGGCGCAGCGGCCCGCTTGAGAATTTCCTGAAATATCGGGCAAACCCCGCCGCCTTGTAACGTTCCACGGTCACATTTGGTACATCGGACGTCGCCCCGTAGTGAAGAGCACCAGCCTTTGGCTGATAGACAACGTCCCCGCCCGCTTCACGCACGCGCTTACAGAGGTCGATATCTTCCACGTGAAGGAAGTAACCCTCATCAAATCCGCCAAGCGTCGCGAACCCGGCCCGGTCAATCATGAAGAAAGCTCCGGATGTTACATCGACCGTTACGGGCTCCGAGGGGTGAGGTTCTAGTGGCATATCGATGCCTGAACCCCCGACGACTTTCGACAACGCGCGCATAAGCGTCAGCTCACGGCGCATTGGCCCCCGCTGATTGTGGCCATCGACCCCGAATATCCGTCCACCGATCAGTGAAGGAGAGCGCCGCCCGGCAATAGTACCAAGAAGCGCTTGAATGGCGTCATGGCGTACAACGCAATCTGGATTAAGAACGAGCAGATTATCATATCGGACTGCGCCTGCAGCGAGATTAACAGCCCTTCCAAAACCCATATTGGCGTCGGGCGTGATGAGCATGATCTTGTTTCCGGCATCGGCAAAAGCCTTCAGCCACGACTGCATGTCTGGCGGATTCCCATTGTCCACGATCACGATCTCATTGACGATGTTCGCCGCCACCAAAGCATGAAGGCACTCTTTCAGGCGCGGACCGGTTCGATAGGAAACAACGATTGCGGAGACAGACATCAGGTGGCCCGCTTGTTTAGCTTTTCGAAACTGATCACGGCCGCAACACAAATGGCGAGCGCGGCCCAGAAACTCTCATCCCAGGCGCTGTAGGACACAAAGAAAAGGGTCACACCAACACCGAAAACACCCGCAGCGGCAATTCTCGTAACGTCTCCAAGTTCGCTCGGCGGTGGCAGACGTCGGCCAAGCAAGGCGAAGGCACCTGCAAGCAGCGCAGCGCCAATCATTCCAGTCTCCGCCCAGACCTGCAAGGCCATATTATGTGGGTGACCGGGAATGATGCGGACAAGGTCAAAATTGTCCGGCATCAGCGCCAGCCATTCGGGAGCCTCGGCAAAGGTCTGGTGCCACGCCGTGGAAGCGTCTGCCCCGTGACCGAAAAACGGTTTCTCAGATATCCTCTGGTTCGTTGCTTCCCAGATCAGAAGCCGCTGATGCGCCGATACTGGCAAACTGCCACCAAAACCCGAAAACAGGGAAATACCGCCCCAAACCAGAAAAGGCGCTGTGAACACAGTCACCGCCAGAAGATCAAACAGGCGCGTGAACCCGTCCTTTGGCATCAACCAAAAAATGGCGAGAACACCAAAGCCAACAACCACGCCAATCAGAGCAGCAGCACCGCCCATACGCAGCCCAACGACCGCAAACAAGATGAGTACAAGCCCGCAGACAGTAAGGGCCGTCTTCCGCTGCAAACGCCCATATATGACGCCTAGCGCGAGTGGTATCGACAGGGCGAGCAGGTTCACGGCACGCCCGACGCTCTGCGCTGATGGCAGCAGTCCAGCCCCCCGGTTCTCTATAATGGTCTCCCGCAGCGGCGTGATCACCAGGAGCCCAAGCAACAGAAATACCACAGAGCCAGCCAGCACATAGGTGAGAACTGAACGCTCCGGCTCTGTCCATGCGAGAGCGCCGACAAGCAGGACTCCCGCCGCCAGAATGGTAAGTCCAAAACGAATTTGCGGGGCGTCCACAGAGAAATTGCCACCGGATAGAGACCCCGTCACCAAAGAAGTATCCGCGGGTGACCACCAAGCCGAAATCGTAAGCCAAAGCAAAAACAGAACGACGAGTACGACATCTGCGCGCAGTCGATGTCGCAAGCTCGGAATAACCCCTGGTCCTGAAAACATAGCCCCTAAAAAAATCAGCGGCGCAAATAGCTTGCCGCCCACAAAGGCCGCCGGTGCCCAGACACACCAGATCATTATGAAGAATAATGAAAACAGAACACTACATCCGCAAACTTGATTGTCTCGAGCAGTTGATGGGCCGGAACGTCTGATCAGGCAAGCCAATGAGTGTGCCTAACAGACCGTTAATCGCAGCGTATTTTCACAAGGTCCGCTAACGAAATCGGAACCTTTTTACGATTGGACATTGCTTATAGCTCGTAAAGGGGATGAGCAGATGACACTCAAGATTGAACTCGCCGCTCTAGCGGCGACCTTCGCTGGCGCTGCGGGATTTTTCGCCGTCGAACAGCCTCTTTCAGAGCCGACACCGCTTGAGCGCAATGAGGTGTTTGTCGCTGCAGATTATGATGCCTTTGATCGTAATTTCCGTCACGGTCGTGAAGTTTGTTCTGTTGGAATTGAAAAGGAGCGCCTTTGCTTTCAACCCTCTCCTCTAGAAGAACGGCTCGTCGAAGGGACGATGCTGGCTGATCATATCCCGATGCTTGCGGCCGAGTTCCCTATTCTGGTGGCGACACCCGCAAAAAGTGACGATCAACAGCTGGTGAGATTTGGCCGAAGCCTCGCGTTGATCGATCCCCAGACCCGCATGGTCCAGGATGTCATCCGCCTCGAACAGCCGAGCTTCTTGGAAGCCGTCGCCCCGGCCTGATACGGACCAACTGGAAGTGTACGCAAAAAAGACCCTTCGGCTCGTATTTCCGTAAGCAGCGGCATCTCATCCACCCTTTCAACTAAAGCGCAAACTGTTGTCACTCGGCAACACGAAGCATATCTTTGCACCAATTGATACTGAGTTGCATTTACGTCACTGGCTGGCAGACTTAACAGATCGCTCAGAGTAAGAGGGATCGACCATGACCTACAAATACTGGCTCGCAATGACTGCGGCAGTTCTCAACGTTGGCACAGCATACGGCCAGGATGTCGCCAGCAGCGGCGAGGAGGAAGAAGAACTACGCGCCGATACAATCATCGTTGTCGGGCAAAAGCGAGAAGAGTCAATCAAAGACGTAACCGCCAGTGTCGATGTTGTCTCTGCGGCAGAAATCGCTCGGGAACCAATCACCGATCTCTACGACATCGTCGACCGCATTCCGAACGTAACGCCCTCCTTCGGCGGGCTCGGTTTCTCCATACGGGGCGTTGATCAACGCGGCATCGCGGGGAATGGCGCGACACTCACCATTTACGTGGACGACTCCCCACTCAGCAACTTCACGACCTTCTTTGGACCGCTCGATTCCTGGGACCTCGGACAGGTGGAAGTGTACCGCGGGCCACAATCGACGAATTTCGGCCGAAACACGATCGCCGGGGCCATTTACGTAAGAACGCAGGATCCGACCTATGAGTGGGATTTCAAGGCTCGCGCGGAAGCCGGCAACAATGGCATACTCCAGGGGGCAATTGCTGGCGGCGGACCGATCATCGACGATGTGCTTGCATTCAGGGTTGCAGCAAATTATCGCGAGAGCGACGGCTTTATCTTCAACACATTCCTCGATGAAGAGGCCGATGCAACCGAGCTCACGACCGGCAGATTCAAGCTCCTTTTCGAGCCGACCGACAATCTGAGCATCATCTCAACGAGTTCGTACACGGATAACTTTGCAGGTGAAGACGGCCTTGATGCTGAAAACGGTGTCCCGGGCGCGATCCTGACAGCAGGCGAAGTGCTGCGCGAGGTCACCGACAATGTGGCAGGACGGGAAGGTACCGAAACCTTCATTCAGTCGATCAATGCCACTTGGGACATTTCTGATCGGTTCTCCGTTCAATCGATCACAACGTACCAGAATACGGACTATGTTCGCATTGAGGACTTCGATAATTCATCTGAGGACTTCGGTGCCCTCGATCGTATTGGTGGCGACGAGGCCATATCAGAGGAATTACGACTGAACTACACGGGCGACCGCCTCGCCGGCACACTCGGCTTCTACTACTTCAACAGTGACGAATTCTTTGAGGATACATTCGCCGTGCCAACAACGGCCGTGAACCCCACATTCCCAGACGACCTGTTCATCAATCGCGACTCGATGACGACGAGCGAAACTGAAAACTACGCATTCTTCCTTGATGGCGACTTCGCCGTAACATCATCCTTGGATCTTCTCTTCGGCATCCGTTACGACAACGAACAACAGGAGAATAACACCATACAGACAACGAGCTTGTCTGCACCGCCTCCACCTAACCTCGCTTTTCTTCTGGCGCAGGTCGGTATGACCGAAGAAACAACTGAAGCTGAGTTTGATGCCTGGCTACCCAAGGGCGGCGTTCGCTGGACCGCAAATGACAATGCGACGTTTGCATTCGTCGTTCAGCGCGCCTATCGAGCCGGCGGATCTGCCATCAACTTTGCAACGGGTGATGTCGAGGATTTTGATCCGGAATTCCTGATCAATTACGAGCTGTCAGCCCGTACGGAATTCTTCGATAATCGCCTCCAGTGGAATTCGAACATATACTATTCCGACTGGACCGATCAGCAGGTCTCAGAGCCCCTTGCACCCCCGTTTCAGAATTTCACCCGCACCGTGAACGCCGGTGAATCGTCGCTCTACGGATTTGAAACCGACTTGACCTTTGCAGCCACCGACCGGCTAGATATTTATGGCAGCGTTGGCTACTCGATCGCTGAATTCGATGATTTCGTGAACGACGATTTCGATCCGACCATGCCTGAAAGCGAGATGAACCAGGCGAACTTCGCGGGCAACCAGTTCCCGTTTGCGCCAGAATGGTCACTGAATGCCGGCTTCGACTACAATCACGAGCTGGGCTTCTTCCTAGGACTGGACGTGAACTATCAGACAAGCGCCTTCCAGCTGAACGAAAATCTCGACATCAACGAATTCGGCGAACGAACCCTTGTGAATATGCGTGCTGGCTACCGCGTCACCGATAATGTTGTTCTCAGCGGCTATGTTCGAAACCTCTTCGACGAGGATTTCTTCACCAGCCTCAACCGCGGTACACCGGGATCAGGTTTTGCCCGCCTCGGTGACCAGCGTACCTTCGCAGTCAGACTGGACGTGGACTTCTAGCAAAGGGCCAGTTCGGCAGATTCATCTCGCGGCGGGGGAGTATCATTACCCCCGCTTCAGATCAGGTGCCGTAGCCTCTTCGGCGAGCTTCGTCAGCGCGTCTTTAAGCGAGATCATTTCCTGAGCCTTCGATCCAAAGCGACGAAGCGCGAGCGTACCCTCTTCTGCTTCTTTCGCTCCAACAACGGCGATGATCGGCACTTTCTGAACCGAGTGCTCACGAACCTTGTAATTGATCTTTTCCGAACGAAGGTCCGTCTCAACCCGGAGGCCCGCCGCGCGAAGTTTCTCCGCAGCAGAGACCGCATACTCCGCGGCACCTTCAGATATCGAAGCAACGACTATTTGCGTTGGCGCGAGCCACATCGGGAATGCACCAGCATAATGCTCGATCAGTATACCCGTGAACCGTTCAAGCGATCCAAACAAAGCGCGATGCAGCATAACGGGACGATGACGTTCACCATCTTCGCCCACAAATGTGGAGTCGAACCGCTCCGGCAGATTGAAATCGACCTGCAGTGTCCCGCACTGCCAATCCCGCCCAATCGCGTCACGCAACACGAACTCAAGCTTCGGTCCGTAGAACGCTCCCTCGCCAGGGTTGAAGCTGTAGGGCAATCCCGTTGCTTCAAGCGCGTTTTTCAATGCGTCTTCAGATTTATCCCACACGGTATCGTCTCCGATGCGCGCTTCCGGGCGGTCAGAGAACTTGATCCGCACATCCTCAAATCCGAAATCCCTGTAGATATCTAGGACGAGATCGACGACGATAAGGCACTCCTCCTGCAGCTGATCCGTCGTGCAGAAAATGTGCGCATCGTCCTGGGTGAAGTGACGGACCCGCATCATGCCATGAAGTGCGCCCGATGGTTCATACCGGTGAACCTTGCCGAATTCCGCCATGCGAATTGGCAGCTCTCGATATGAGCGCTGACCATGATTGTAAATCTGCACATGACCCGGGCAGTTCATCGGCTTCAACGCATATTTGCGCTCGTCCGGCATGACCGTCGAATACATGTTCTCGCCGAACTTTTCGGCATGGCCAGACGTTTCCCACAATGAGTAATCGAGCAAGTCAGGCGTGTTGACCTCGACATATCCTGCGTTCTGCTGACGACGACGCATATAGTCGATGAGTTCCTGAAAAAGGGTCCATCCCTTCGGATGCCAGAAAATCGAGCCCGGGCCCTCTTCCTGCATGTGGAACAGGTCCATGACTTTGGCGAGCTTCCGGTGGTCCCGCTTTTCCGCCTCTTCAATGCGCAGCAAATAGGCTTTCAGATCCTTTTCGGATCCCCAGGCCGTGCCATAGATCCGCTGCAGCATCTCATTGTTGGAATCGCCCCGCCAATAGGCACCGGCCAGCTTGGTGAGCTTGAAGGCCTTTGGGATTTTCCCCGTCGATGGAATATGAGGGCCGCGGCAGAGGTCAAACCAGTCGCCTTGGCGGTAGATCGTCAGCGGCTCGCCCGGCTTGATGATGTCGTTTATGATATCAACCTTGTAAGTCTCACCCATCTGGGTGAACGTATTGACCGCCCGTTCCTTGTCCCAGACTTCACGAACAATAGGATGATCAGCGTCAATGATCTCGGCCATTTTCGCTTCGATGGCTGGAAAGTCCTCGGTAGAAAACGGCTCCTCGCGGGCGAAGTCGTAATAGAAGCCATCATCAATCACAGGGCCAATGGTCACCTGGGTGCCGGGGTAAAGCTCCTGCACGGCCTGGGCGAGCGCGTGGGCGCAGGCATGACGGATCATATAGAGGATGTCCTCATCCTTCGCCGTCAGGATCTCCAGCTGCGCATCCCCTTCGAGCGGTCGGGTCAGGTCCCAAAGCTCACCGTCCACCTTGGCAGCCATAGCCTTCTTACCGAGGGAATTGGAAATGCTGGCAGCGACATTGTGAGCCGATGCGCCTTGTTCGTATTCACGGACGGAACCGTCTGGAAGCGTTACATTTATCATAGGAACAGGTCTCTAAATCGTTCGGGCGAACTTTCAAGCCGTATCATCTGCCACAGTGTCGTTAATACAAGGTCTAGGCCCCCGCCAGTCACCATAGCGCCACGGGGCATAGAACGGCACGCTCGGTTTCTGATCGGGAACAGGATCATAACCGCATGACCCGCCCGGCCGACATCGCAGCAGCCGGGCGAGCGTCATCCACCCCCCAGCCCACACGCCGTGCCGCGACACGCACTCCGCGCCATATTCCGAACAGCTCGGCTCATGGCGACACCGCGTGCCGAACGCGTAGAAAACCGGGCTCAGCGTGCGCTTATAGACCCATAAAAGGCCGTAGGAGATGCGGTGGCGAAGGGCTGCCATGATGGGCGGGCCTCTCAAAAGCTCTTGGTTTATCAGTATAGCGAATTGGCGCGCCGGGTCAGCTCGTGTCGCTGAAGTCGGCTTTAGGCCAGAGCGGCAGCCACGCCCGCCCCGGCCCGAAAAGTTCGAGTGGTCATTGTTTTCGCGAGGGGCGCTTGAGAATTCATGGGGCTCATTTAGGCAGGATTAGCGATGGCGTCTAGGGAGCAGTACTAGTAGGGAAACTTTTACGTCTGCTTTCGGTGGCACTGGGGACATTGCTTGCAGCTGGTGACCAAACACCCGTCACTTGCTAGAAAATGGAAATAAAGCAATCAGAACGGTTCGAGCTAATCGACAGACTTTCACGCGAACTACAGTCAAGGTTCAAGACATATGAATTGGACGGATATCTGAATTCAATGGGCGTGATCACACCGGAAAGCGCAGTCGGCACAAATAGCAAATGGGTTTACGCCAAAAGCGTTTTAGCAAACGAGTCTGCCGAAACACTGCTCAAAATTGCTGATGACTTGGATTTCGACGCGGCAGGCGTAATTGCTGGCGCAGCCGTGCCACCAGCGGTTTGGTCCGAGCATGCTCTCTTTCGTCTTTTCATTAGCCACATCAGTCCTCACAAGGACAAAGCGATGAGACTGCGAGACTGTTTGCGACCGTATGGAGTGGTTGGCTTCGTGGCGCATGAAGACATCGAACCTACGAAGGAATGGGAACTTCAGCTCCGCCGAGCTCTCCATACAATGGACGCTCTAGTTTCGATGCACACACCGGGCTTTTCCGACAGCAATTGGACTCAACAAGAGGTTGGATTTGCTGTTGGTCGATCCAAAAAAATAATTGCTTTTCGCATGGGTGAAGACCCTACTGGCTTCCTATCCAAAGAGCAGGCTCTTCTTCGAAGGAAGCGCAGTGCTGAACAAATTGCTGAAGAGATAGATCGATTACTTTTGGACGATGAGCGCACACGTTCCAGAATGGTTGAAGCAAAGGAATTTCTTGTTCCAAAAGATGAAATCCCATTCTAGACGATTTCTCACCTTGACCCAAAGCAGACGTTAAATCTTCGCCAAAGAGAGCCTAAAGCCTTCAATCCGGACGCATCCGGACAATGCCCCCTCTAATCCGGACACTCTATCCCCGGGTCTTGCTGCCAAACTGGCCGGGGAAAGACACTGGGATAAATCGCTTAGGGAAACGCGCCCGCGCGGCTCAAGGAAGAGCTGATCGGGTGGCCGAGCACGCCCTCCAGCCAGTTCGCCGTTTCGATCATTTGACCGAGATCTATCCCCGTCTCGAAGCCCGCCCGTTCCAGCATGAAAACCACGTCTTCTGTCGCCACATTACCCGTTGCCGCTGGCGCAAAGGGGCAGCCGCCGATGCCACCGCAGCTCGCATCCACAATATCGACCCCCGCTTCCACCGCCGCGAAGACGTTGGCCGGGCCAAGACCGCGCGTATCGTGAAAGTGCATGCGCAGGGCCACGTTCGGGACTGCCGCCTTCAATCGCTCCGTCATCTCCCGCACGGCCCACGGCGTGGCTGCGCCGATCGTGTCGCCGAGAGCAAGCTCGGTCGTCCCAGCCGCAGCGGCCCGGCGCGCCAGATCTTCCACGGCCGCAGAGTCCACTTCCCCGTCATAGGGGTCCCCAAACGCCACCGAGATCGTTGCCGACAATGGGATGTCCGCCTCATGGGCAAGCGGGGCGCACTGGTCTAGCATGTCCGCGCTTTCTGCAGGCGTCATACCCTGATTGCGCTTTCCGAACGTCTCGCTCGCCACGAGCACGAAATTGATCTCGTCAGCCCTGGCATCGATCGCCCGGCGCATGCCCTTCTCGTTGAGAGCTAGCGCAATTCGCGATCGCCCCGCCGTCTTTTCAAGCGCGCGAAATACCTCCGGACTGTCCGCCATTTTCGGCACCGCACGAGGCGATACAAAGCTGCCAGCCTCGATCCGCGTGACGCCGCACGCCTCAAGTCTTTCAATGAATTCAAGCTTCTGATCGGCCGTGAGATCGGCGGAATCATTCTGCAACCCGTCCCTCGGACCAACTTCAACAATCTGGATAGGTCGACCCATTGCCTTTATCTCCCACGTGACGAAGCCAATTGTGATCGGCCTGCCAGTTCGCTATGTGTCTCGATCGTTTGAGTTTTACAGAGTACACGCCCGGATGGCCAAGTCTTTTCCGCCCCCATTGTTCTCAAAAAGAGAACAGGACAGCACCACGGAATTACGTCCGAAATTCAATGCACAAGGGTTGATCGCCGCGATCGCACAGGACGCGGAAACCGGCGAAGTTCTGATGATGGCATGGATGAACGCCCAGTCCCTCACCAAAACCATGAAGACCGGCAAGGCGACCTACTGGTCCAGATCCCGCAACAAACTCTGGGTAAAGGGAGAAACGTCCGGGAACACGCAGGCGGTCGAGGAAATCCTGATCGACTGCGACCAGGACACGATCCTCCTGAAAGTTCGACAGATCGGCGGTGCCTGCCACACGGGCCGACGGACCTGCTTCTACAGATCAGTTGAAGGCAACCGCCTTTCGAAGACAGACGAAACGGGCTAACCATAAAACGGCTCGAAATTGGGGTGTTGGATATGTACAGGCAAATCGCGCTTGTAATGCTGCTGGTGCTCGCGGCGTGCTCGCAATCGGAGCAGGAACGCGAATCCCCGCCGGAGCCCGTTATTACGCCCGCCGGAGAGGCCGTTGCGTCCCCGCCCGTCGATGCTCTGCAGATGTATATTCTCGACTGCGGCGTCATCGAAGTCTCAGACCTGGACGCCTTCTCCACCGCGGGCGATTATGCCGGCCAGATGGGGACGCTGGGCAATTCCTGCTACCTGATCCGCCACCCCGACGGAGATCTGATCTGGGATCTCGGCCTGCCGACGGAGATTGCAGGCACAGCGCCCCAGCAAACAAACATTTTTACGGTATCCATGGACTTCACGCTCACTGAGCAGCTGACCGAGCTCGACCTCGTGCCAAGCGATATAGAATACGTTTCGATATCCCACAGCCACTTCGATCATGCAGGACAAGCCGGCCAGTTTCCGGACAGCACATGGCTGGTCCACGCCGATGAATATGCTTTGATGTTTCCGCCTGAAACCGAGGGCGACGCTGCGGACTCCGCCGGCCAGGCGGACAATCCCGCTCAAAGTCCCTTCGCGGATTTCGCCGCGCTGGAAACCGATCAGTTCACTGGCGAGAAAGACGTGTTCGGAGATGGCTCGGTGATCATCTATCCGATGCCCGGACACACGCCGGGGCATACATCCCTTCTGGTCAATCTGCCCGAAGCCGGACCCGTACTCCTGACAGGGGACCTTTATCACCGCCGCGAAAGCCGCGACCTGAGGCGGGTCCCCCGCTTCAACGATGATGAGGCTCAAACCCTCGAAAGCATGGACGCATTCGAGGCACTCGCCGTGGAAAAGGGTGCGCAAATCATCATCCAGCACAGTTCCGAAGACCTCGCCGAATGGCCCGCTTCCCCTGAAGCGATACGCTGACAAAGGCCCTGAAATCCGCTTGAACGCTGCAATGGAAACCCTCATCGCCACCGCCAGTGACGACGATGCCGGCGTGCGGCTGGACCTTTGGCTATCGCAACAGTTCGAGACCCTGTCGCGGTCGCGAGCCAAGGCGCTGGTGCAAGAAGGCGCATTGGTGGTTGACGGTCAGGAGGAAACCGACCCGCGAGCAAAGGTCATCGCCGGAGCTCAGTACGCCCTCACTCTACCCGCCCCCAAGCCAGCAGCCCCCGAACCGGAAGATATTCCCCTAGATATCCTCCATGAGGATGAGCACCTTATCGTTCTCAACAAGCCCGCTGGCATGGCCGTGCACCCTGGAGCGGGCACATGGTCAGGCACCCTCGTCAATGCCCTCCTCCATCATTGCGCGGGGAAACTACCGGGGATTGGCGGTGTCGAGCGACCCGGAATCGTCCACCGCCTCGATAAACTCACCACCGGCGTCATGGTCGCCGCCAAAACCGAAATCGCTCATGCAGGTTTGTCAGAACAATTCGCTAATCATTCCATAGAACGCATGTATCTCGCCGTCACGCGCGGTGCCCCCCGTCCGCTGACCGGCACAGTCGAAACACGCATCGCCCGCTCAAGCGCTGACCGGAAGAAAATGGCCGTGGTGCGCGACCCGACATCGGAAGCCGGACGCCACGCCATCACCCATTACAAGGCGCGCGCCAGATACGGAGAACTTGATAGGGAAACCGGCCTGCCAGCCGCAGCGTTAATCGAGTGTCGGCTTGAAACCGGACGCACCCACCAGATCCGCGTCCACATGGCACATGTCGGCGCATCCCTGATTGGCGACCCTGTCTATGGGCGGCATCGCGGCATAAAGGCATGGGGCTCCGGTGACCTCTTCATTGAAGCGACCACCCTCTCCCGCAAATTCACCCGGCAAGCCCTCCACGCAGCCGTACTCGGCTTCTACCATCCCGTAACAGGGAGCACGCTACGTTTCGAAGCGGCGCTCCCCGAAGATATGGCGGGGCTGATAAAGGCGCTCGAAAGGCTTTAATCTCTTACGGGCGCTCCGTCTTCAAAGGCTTCAAATACATCTGTGCGGAACCGGGGCGGCGGTCGCTCCGCGCGCACCTCAAGGACAATCGTCTCCTTGGTCTTCCGACCGTGGCGATCGGTGGCATGAACCGAGACGTCGTAGACGCCGACAGCAAGATCTTCCGGCAGCTGGAATCGCCAGAGGTGGCTGCTGCGATCGGCAACCGAAAACTGGGGCTGTGGAGCAAGCGGGCCGAAGCGAGATCCGCGAAAGGCTTCCCAACCCTGATTTCTCTCGATGCCGGAACGGCTTTCCAGTGCGAAGCGCGAGACTGAGAGTTGGCGCTGTGCAGCGAAGGGGTCTGCCCATTCCGCCCCGATGAGGGCAGCTTCACCCTGCGCGGGCTGGGTGTGCTCCATGGCTGTGGTCTGTCCTCCAATCGTCACTTCAACAACCGTCTCCGTGGTGCCATCCCAGACGTTCGCAGTGATAAAGCTTCCGCCTACAAGGTCTTCAGGAGTCAGAATTTTGACATCGGGAAGGTCATTGATGGAAAGAGGCGGCACGGGGTCCCGCTCCTCATCGGGGGTCAGCCTCCAGGAGATGATCGCGGTCATCCAGTCACGGAAGGCTGGTGTGTTCACCGATACCCACATGCGCTGGTCGGGCGACAGATTGGAGCCGTAATAGGTTTCGACATAGTCCGCGCCATCGAAATTGAGATCCAGCCAGCCGCGGGGGCCGCCGAGCCTTTGCAAGGCCATCGGCACGCCGAAAACATCGAAGTCCCCCATGTACCAGGCACCTGATGCCGCCCCGGCAACGATATGACGGAAGGGTATAGCCGTGACGCCGACCGCGTCTGCCCAGCCAGCGAAGCTGTCTCCGGGGCTCATGTTCTCCGTCGTGTGGGTATGGCCTGAAAGGGAGAGGGCCTCGCGTCCTTCAAGCAGGGCATAGAGATCGGTGACATTGTCGGTCTGATGTTCGCGGGCGTTCTCGTCCACAAATGTCACGAAGGGAATATGATGCCCGACGACCACGAGCTTGTCCTCATCCGTGAGAGCAAGCAAATTCTCGACAAATGTCATCTGTTCGTCGGTGATGCGGCCATTATAGCGCTTGCGTTCGTCGTCGACGCAGTATTCCCGGCCTTCGGTCTCTGCATCCTTTCTCGTGCAGGGGTAGACGACATTGTCTAGGGCGATGAACAGAACCTCGCCGATTTCGAAGGCATAGTAATTCGGGCCGTAGAGTCGGCGCCAGCTGTCGGCGGAGTCGTCATCATAGTCTGCGTCGAAATCGAAATCATGGTTGCCGTGGATCCACCATTGCGGCGCAGCCATGGGCGACATCACTTCAGCCATGCGCGGGATGAGACCGAGATCGTCCCCCATCACGTCGCCGACGGCGAACAGGCAGTCCGGTTTTTCATCGGGCTCAAGGCCGATCACATCATCGACGACGGAGTCGCGGAAATAGCTTATGCCCTGATTGGAATAGGTCTGTGTGTCGCCGAGCACAGCGCATCGAAAATTGCTCGCATCGCCAGCTTTCACAAGTGGGAAATTGATCGCTTGCGGCAGCGCGCCGGTCGGTTCCAGCCCGCCGAAGCGCAGCGGTTTCGGAGACCCGGCGGGCTTATGCTGATAGGCGAACTGCGGCACCCAGTTGGCGTCATGAGGCACCTGATACCCCGATGGCTGAATAACAAATACTGCCATGTCGTCGCGAACCGGCAATTCGTATTGCCCGGCCTCACCTGTCTCAACAACATCAAGACCGTTCGAGACGAGCACACCACTGACGCCTGGCTCGTCTTCCTGCTGACTGCCATCTCGGTTCAGGTCTTCGAATACCACACCCCGCACCACGTCGCTGCCATCACCTTCGCCGCGAACAACGTCGGGACCCCCGCGATAATCAGAGAAGAGCGTTTGCAGGGCCGCGTCGGACTCAACTTCCTGAACAATAATGCCAGAAGCTGGTTCAGCAACGATCGCTTCTGTTTCACCGTCGGGATCGATAAGGCTCTCGCAAGCCGTAAAAAGGGCCATGGCACACGTGGCCACCAGCGCCGCTTTATAAGATGTATTGTAAAATAGGTGTGCTTTGCGGTTATTCATTCAGCCCTCCATGCAACACGCCGCTTCGTAAGCGTTAACTAAGACGACTGAATGACACTGGTGCAACCGAATAGACGGAATTTGAAATTTTTAGCTTCCTTTTGCATGACGCTACCGACCTCGTCGAATCTCTGGCGACTGAAATCCGATGAAACAAAACAAGCGAAAATTTTTCCGCACCTGTTGACGTTCGAGACCAGATCACCTACCTGCCGCTCCAGAGTTAGCACTCGTCTTGCATGAGTGCTAACTCGTGAGGAAAATCCAACTTATCGACCTGAAAAACGAGGGATAGATATGAAGTTTCGTCCACTCCATGACCGTGTGCTCGTGCGCCGCGTCGCAGAGGAAGAAAAAACAGCTGGCGGGATCATCATTCCTGACACAGCAAAAGAAAAACCACAGGAAGGCGAAGTTGTCGCCACTGGTACAGGCGCTCGCGGCGACGACAATGAAATCGTCCCCATGGACGTGAAAGCCGGCGATCGCATCCTGTTCGGCAAATGGTCCGGCACCGAAGTCAGTGTTGACGGCGAAGAGCTGCTGATCATGAAGGAAAGCGACATTCTCGGCGTCGTCGAGTAAGTCTCTTCCCCAGAAATTCTAACTTCAAACAAGAGGTTATACAGCCATGGCTGCTAAAGACGTAAAATTCGGAGCCGATAGCCGCTCCAAAATGCTGCACGGTGTGGACGTCCTCGCCAACGC
>JBCCIW010000035.1:0-17782 GCA_039028055.1 Pseudomonadota bacterium
CAGCACATTTCCGCCGTCACCTTTGAAATAGCCTCCGGCAATAGCAGCACCGCGAACGAGTAACCGACCAGATGTCTGACCATTTCGATCGAGTTCATTATTTTCGTCGTCAACGATTTTCAATTCGACGCCGAACGGTGCGCGCCCCTGCTTGAGCTTCTGTTCCATGCGGGTATCGATATCTGCATTTATAAGATGAGGAGGCAAATTGCCGAGCGTTCCGAGCGGCGATGTCTCCGTCATTCCCCACGCATGAATCACATCAACTTCGAATTCTTCTTCAAACGCACGAAGGATGCGCTCCGGCACTGCGGATCCACCGATAATCACTTTCTTCAAATGCGGAAGCTTCAACTGGTTTTCCTGCAGGTACGTCAGAAGTCCGAGCCAAACAGTCGGAACAGCTGCAGTAATGGATACTTTTTCAGTATCCAGAAGTTCGTAAATTGATGCTCCATCCATCTGGGCACCTGGCATAACCATATTCGCACCAGTTGCAGGGCACGAGAATGCAATACCCCACGCGTTTGCATGAAACATCGGAACAACTGGCATAACGACATCTTCGGAGCCCATACCGAGCGCGTCTTTTGTCATAGTGATTAGTGTATGGAGAACGTTTGTCCGGTGTGAATAGAGCACGCCTTTCGGATTACCCGTTGTTCCGGAAGTATAGCAAAGACCGCAGGCTGTATCTTCTGGGAAATCACCCCAAGGCGTGTCGGTGGACTTACCCGCAATCCAGCTATCGAAATCAATCGCACCCAAGGAATTTTCAGGAAGATCGCTTTCATCCGCGAAGATAACGAATGTCTTTACCGTTTCGACCTGGTCCTTAATCGCTTCGACGATCGGCAGGAATGTCGTGTCGAAAATCAGCACTTTGTCTTCCGCGTGATTCAATATCCAGGCGATCTGCTCTGGATGAAGTCTGGGATTTACAGTGTGCAGGATCGCACCGATGCCCATCGTGCCATACCAGGCTTCCATGTGACGTGCGGAATTCCAGCCCAAGGTAGCGATACGATCGCCCAGACCGATACCGCCGTCTTTAAGAGCAGTAGAAACCTGTTTCGCGCGCGCGTGCACATCCGCATACGTCGTACGGACGATTTCTCCACTGACCCTACGCGTAACGATTTCTCTCCCGCTATTTTGCAGCTTCGCATGATCGAGTATTTTATCGACCGTAAGTGGCCAGTCCTGCATAATGCCTTTCATCGCGCATCTCCCTTACCGGGGCCAAAAGACCCCTATCTTCACTGTTGCGAGAAATCTATTTCGCGGTAAGACGAAGCGCAATGGATGGGAGTAGTTTCTATTGCGCCAACTGATGAAAATTGCCTGCATTTTCAGCCTTTCAGCTGCATTTGCAGCTTGTGGGTCCGATAATGATGCAACGGATCAAGTTGGTGACGACGCGACCGCGACGTCCGCTGCTTCCCTTCCCCCTATAGTCACGAATGATTTGCCAGGCTTTTTCGACTGTGTTCGTGAAATCGGTGGCGTGCTTGTCGCTGCCCATCGCGGAGGTCCACATGCGGGCTTTCCGGAAAATGCGCTAGAGACTCTGCAATACGGTGCCGACTACGGCATCCGGGTTTTCGAAGTGGACGTCGCAACTAGCAGAGACGGCGTTCTATTTTTGCTACATGACCGTTCTCTTGGCCGTACGACGACTGGGCAAGGGTCTGTAGCCGATACCGACTGGTCTGAGATCCGAGACCTTCAGCTCGTCGATAATGATGGAATAGTGACTGGCTTCTCTCCACCACCACTTGATGTAGTGCTTGAATGGGCAGTCGAGGCGGGCGTTCTTTTGGAACTCGACAAAAAGGAAACGACCGGTTGGCGGAGCATCATTCGAGCAATTGATCGTGCTGACGCCCGAAACAATGTCCTGTTGATCACATATTCCGACGAAGATGCGTCACTCGTTCAGCGTCTCGCTCCCGATGTAATGTTTACTGCGAGTGCCCGCGGCAATCGCGACATTCATAAACTCGAAGAGCAAGGTATTGATCGCCGCCGCCTTGTAGCGTGGACAGGAACGCGGGATGAAGACCCCGCTGCATGGGACCGCCTTGCGCGAGAAAATGTTGAAGCAGCGTTTGGTACGCTTGGAAGACGCGGTGAACGCCTTGATGATGAGTATTGGGCCGATGGAAATCCATCGGAATATCGGGAGCTGGCTAAAAATGGCGTTGTTCTGCTGGCCACAGACGAACCGCTAAGAGTGGCTGCCGCGCTTTCCGAGGACGACAGAGCTCTAAACGCCTGCGCGGGTTGAAGAAATTTCCTCGAGAATCGCATCGGCAGCGACATGCGCCGCCGGAGGTTGACCAAGCCCCATTTTTTTGAGTGCCAGACTCTGTCTAACGATCTGGTCCTCGCGCCTCTTTTCGTCTGCCAGTAGCTCGGACACCGTTTCCGCCAGCAGCTGACCATTAAATTCATTCTGGAGGAACTCAGGAATGATTTCGTCGTCAGCAGCAACGTTCAGCAAGGTTATGTATCTCGATTTGAGAAGAAAATTGGTTGCAATAATCCAAGTCAAGAATCCCGATCGATAACCGGTGATGACAGGCGCGCCCTGTAAGGCAATCTCTGTTGTGATCGTGCCGGAACACGCCAGCGCCACCTCACAAGCCGCCATCAAATCAAAACGGTCTTCAGGCTCGACCATCACATGGTCAAACTGCTCCAGAGCACCAAGCGCCAGAAAACTTGACGCTATTGAATCCGAAGGAGCAAAAGCAATCTTTGGTGCCTTATCCATGCTTTGTATCTTGCTTGCGGCATCGATAAGATCCCGTCCCATAAGACTAACTTCCGACTGCCTGCTACCGGGAAAGACCGCTACAATTATCTGACCACATTCAACATTATACTTCTCTCGAAACCCTGCTGCGTTGCCGGGTTTTGTTCGAGAAAGTGCAGGATGGCCTATCACGGTCGTTTTTAAACCATATGGTTCGTAGAACGGCACCTCAAACTCATGAATACAAAGAAGATGGTCAACGCTGGTTGCAAGCTTCTTCGCTCGTCCAGGACGAGTGGCCCAGACTTGAGGCCCCACAAGCTTCACCAGGCGAATTTCGGGATCAATATTTCGAACGGCTTCGGCAACGCGGAGTGTGAAACCCCAGGAATCTATTAGCACGACAACGTCTGGCTTGAAGGATACGAGATCGTGGACCGTCTCCTTCACGATCCGCCGCACATCGCCATATGCGCGTAAACCTTCCCATAGTCCGAGCACGGAAAGTGGTGTCACATCGATTCCCGAGGAGGTTCGACCTTCCCCGGATAAGACCACGCCTGTAGATCTAAGTTCTACAGACGCATTCTTGCTGCTAATTGAATTCGCCACATCCTGACCAAGAACATCACCAGAAGCTTCGCCAGCAACAAGATATATTCGTTTGCTCATGGAATGCGACCATCGGCCCCTAAACCTACGATAGCCATTTCAAGTTCATTGGCCCTTTGAATGAGTTCGTCCTTGTCGACGAGTATCGATGTATGCGCTTCAAGACCAATACCGGCGAGACCGGCCGCGGCCGCATGCTCGAAGGTTTCCAGACCGACGACCGGCAAATCCATCCGTAGGTCCTGACCAGGCTTCGCCCGTTTTACTAGAACTCCGCGGCGGCGATCCGGTGTGCCGCGTACATCTTCGGATAAGAATTTGACCCGGTTCAACATGGCATTGGTGCCTTCCTGGGCCTCCACAGCCAGAACAAGCCCGTCACAAACGACACACCCCTGTCCAATATCATGTTCGCCAATCAAGCCGGCAACATCAAACGCCTTGACCATATCATTTGAAAGAAGCGCAGCGTGCTCTCCACCAGCGACGATGGCTTCGCGACAAATTAGATCACCGGCTACATCGCTTAGCCCAACAATATTGAAACCTTCGGCTTCGAAGATATCGCCCACCGCGCGCATCAAAGCATCGTCGCCCCTGCTTGCCGCTGGCAGAAGTCGAGGCATGTGCGTCATGGCCAGATCGTCGAGTCCAAGTGACGAGAAATCAGGTCTTTCTACCTTTCCGGCAAAAGACAGGTCCACGCAGCCCTGAGCTCTCAGCGTAGCGATTACCTCCCGAAGTGCTCCAAGCTGGATTTCTTTTCCTTCAAAACGTTCCAGAGCAAGATCGGCCATACCTGCCAATCGAATCACCACAGCCTTTCGTCCAGCTGCCTCCGCACCTGTGGCAACGAGTTCCGGCAAACGTCCGGCACCGGCGATCAGACCTATTGGTGCCGCCATGATGTCACCCCGGCATGCAAAGAGCACGGCCTGAATTATTTTCGATGAAGTCAATAACATCAGCGACTTCAGGGCAGTTCCCATATGCGGCACGCGTGTCCTCTATGCGCTCGACGAATGTCCCCTCATCCGCGAACAGCATTCGATACGCAGCACGCAAATCATGTATATTCTGTCGCTCAAAACCGCGGCGCTTAAGACCGACAATATTGATGCCTGCGAGATGAGCGTGGTTCCCGACTACCGAACCGTAGGGAATAACATTGTCGACCAGAATTGCGCCGCCACCGACAAATGCATGCTGTCCTATCCGGCAATTTTGGTGAACTGCCGCTAGCCCGCCTGCCCAAACCTGCTCACCAATCGTAACGTGTCCGCCCAGCGTTACACCATTTGCAAAGACGCATCGGTCAGCAACACGGCAATCGTGAGCGATATGCACCCCAATCATCATGAGGCAGTCCGCACCAATTGACGTTATTCCTCCAAGCTCTGGAGATCCGGGGTGCACTGTTACATGCTCGCGAAGAACAGTACGCGGACCAATCTCTATGCGACTTTCAAGTCCATCTTCAAACCCAAGGATCTGCGGCTGCGTCCCGATAACGGCACCTTGGAATATCTCACACCCCTCACCGATAGTTGTTCGCCCCTGAAGTGTTACACCGTTGTGTAACTTAACACCTTCGCCGAGGACTACATCGGATCCAATTACGCAAAATGGTCCAATTTCGACACTCTCGGGGATCACTGCACCTGGGTGAACAATTGCGCTTGTATGATAGGCTGTCATGATGAGGCCTTCTTCCGTGCGCTGTGTTTTTTCGTCCAGATTAACTCGCGGTGCCAGTCCTTCACTGGCCGCGCGGGATAGCCACCCCACGTCTCACCTGCAGGAACGTCTTTCATGAGCCCGGATCCAGCCGCGACCTTGGATCCGTCTCCTATTGTAACATGATCAGCAACGCCGACACGGCCACCAAGTTGAGCGTAATCACCTATTTTTACCGAGCCCGAAATGCCACCATAAGCAACAATAACGGCATGCCTTCCAACAATCGTATTATGTCCAATATGACATTGATTATCTATTTTTGTGTGTTCGCCGATAATGGTATCGGCCAGCAGACCCCGGTCAACGCTACAGTTTGCGCCAAGTGTCACGCCGTCCTGCAGGATAACACGGCCGAAGTGCGGAATATCAATCATGCGGCCGTCCCCCGGCATGAGGCCAAACCCATCCTCGCCTAAGCGAGCTCCAGCAAGGATTCTCACACCGTCACCTATCAGGCTGAAGCGAATACTGGCATGTGAGCCTATACGGGATCCCTTTCCGATCTGAACCCCTGGACCAATGTACGCGAATGGTTCGACCCTTGTGCCTTCACCTATTGCTGCGCCGTTCGATACAACTGCAGATTCTGCTACGCTCGCCTCAGGGTGAATGGCGGGCGGAGTATTTGAATGATGCTCCTCGGTTATCCAGTTATCTGTTAACGCGAAGAAGGCACCGCGAGGATCGCTGAGTTTCAGAAGCGCATCACTCTCCGAAGCGCTCCAATCTTCATCCTGTCGAACAAGGCAAACCGCGCCTTCTGTCAATTTGCCCGGCCACGATTTGGATTTGCCATCAAAGAAGCATAAATCACCGGGTGATGCCGCATCAAAGGAGCCGATGCTACGGATCGGCAAATCAGGAACTGCCGATAGATCGCAGCTTAGATGTCCTGCAAGACGCGCTGGATCAAGCGCGCCTTCGGTATGGTAGAAGCGCGGATCAATAGCCAATTTTCCGCGCTCCTGGTCTACTGATTTATCGTCGCCGGTGCTGCCTGCTGATCCGGAATGCGTGCACGCGTGACGTTTATAGTTGTCGCAGCTGCATTAAGCTTTGCAATCACATCATCCGTGGCATCGACACCCGGACTGGCTGATACAACCATCGCTCTGTTCATCATGATATCAGCGCCACGTTCATTAAACACTTCCTCCAAAACTGGTTGCAGGACCCTGTTCAACTCATTGATGGCATTCTGCTCAGTCAGGGCAAGTTCCTGACGTATGCGCTGCTGCTGCACGAGCAATTGCTGCTGCTTTTGTCTGAATGACTGTAACAGACCCAATAACTCAGGATCGGCTGCCATCGCCTCCTGAGTCATGTTCGCTGTACGCGCCTCCAGTGCCCGTCCCTCCGTTTCAAGCGCACTAGCTTCCGGTGCCAACTCTGACTCCATTGTCTGACCAATGGCCTGCAGCTTGCGCTGAATGTCCTGCCCCGCTGCGCTCTCAGCGACGATGCGTCCCTGATTAACGATAATGATATTTGTGCCCTGCGCGGATGCTGCAAGTGGCAACGTGGCCAAGGCGGTGACTGTAAAACTCAAGGCCGCGATAAGCATACGAAGTGAGGCCATGATGTACTCCTAGGGTTAAAACCGTGTGGTGGTGCTAAAGCGGAAGCCTCTTGGTCTGTCAAAGGCTTCATCTGCAATAATTTGCGCGAAGTCGAACCGGATCGGGCCGAATGGTGAGTCCCAGAAAACGCTAAGCCCCGCAGCCGCACGAAGATTTAGATCGTCTTCAATTCTGGTGATGACATTTGTAGTAGGATCTTCATTGGGTTCATTACCGAAGGCCGGATTTGGCACACCGAACTGAATAACAGGGTCTGATAGGACCTCGTCTTCAAGAACACCAAGCGCACCTGCATCAATAAATAGCGCGCTGCGGATACCAAATTGTTCCGGGATAACGTCTGGAAGGGTAACTTCCAGAGTCCCTTGATAATAGGCTTGCCCACCTAACGCAGCGCCTCGGAAAACGCGACCTGTGGGAACGCCATTATCATCAATTTCAAAGTTACCTACACGTGGGCCAATACCGGCGACGTTGAATCCGCGGAAATTGTTACCTCCCCGGAAAAAGCGATTGTTGATCCGGAGAGTGTCCTCGTCACTGAAGTCAAAAATTGCACCAGCTGACAATCGGAGACTTGCACGCACTCCCGGGAAGAGGCCACGATAAGCAGCACCGGTAATTTCTGTTCGCAAAAATCTTACATCGCCGCCCAGACCTGCAACATCCTGCGAAAGGCTGAAATCAAATCCGCGAGTCGGCGCAATGGGGTCGTTACGACCATCCCATTGAAAAGTATAACCAATTGAAGAGGTTAGCTCTGATCGTTCGCTGAAACAGATTGTTGGAACGACCAGGCGTGTGGCTGAACACTGATCCACCACAGCGACGCCATCGGGCAACGGATCAGCGAATGGTGATACCGGCGTCTGAAGGATCGGACTGTTTGGGTCACTTGGGTCTACAAGCACTGGATTGCCATCTGCATCAAACGCATCCTGAAAAGCGTTCGATCCATCAGCGTTAATTGCAACTGGTATATCCGTCACCGTAATCTCGTCCTGGGATATTCTGTAGCGGAGAGAAAGCTGGCTACGGCGGGTCACCGGGAAACCAAAATTGAAGCTCGCACCAAAGGATTGCGATTCAAATGCGGACACGTCGGAGAAATCCGTGCGCGTTGCAAAGACGCTAACGCCTGCGGCAAGGTTTCTGCCGAGGAATTGAGGTTCTTGGTATCGCAAATCGACAATCTGCTGGCGGTTCGAAGCTGACACACGAGCAATCGCCGTCTGGCCCCGGCCACGTAGATTTCGTTCAGATACGCTTATGTCAACGAGAAACGCATCGACCGACGAGAAACCTGCCGCAAGCGACAGCTCGCCGGTGGGCTGCTCTTCTACAGACAGATCTACAATTGTTCTGTCTGGCTCAGTGCCCGGAAGCTCTTCAATTTCCACTTCACTAAAATAGCCAAGCGCTCGAACTCGATTGCGCGACCGGTCGAGAAGAACACGGTTGAATGCATCACCTTCTGAAATTTGAAGCCGACGGCGAACTACACGGTCTAATGTGAGTGTATTTCCGATGATGTTGATGCGCTCAATGTAAACCCGCGGACCTTCATCCATGGCGAAGGTCACATCGATTAACCCGGTCTCTGGATTTGGCTCGATACGCGGAATAACATCTACAAACGCATAGCCAGAGATGCCGGCTGCAGCAGTAAGGTTGTCGATACTCGTTTCAATAAGATCGCCTTCATAGAGGTCACCTTCCTGTATTGGGACTGACCGAAGAAGCGCGTTTTCATCGAGCTTATCGAGCGACGTCTGAACCTTGATTTCACCGAAATCGTATTGGCGACCCTCATCGATCGTGAAGGTAATGTACCAATCCTTCTGATCGGGAGTTAGTTCGGCTACTGCAGAAGTTACTCGGAAGTCGTAATAGCCACGATTCTGGTAGAATTGGCGGAGCAATTCGCGGTCGAACTCCAGCCGATCCGGATCATAATTGTCGTTGGAGCTGAAAAAACGCCACAGGCGAGATTGCTTCGTGACAAGCTCGCTGCGCAGACGACCGTCGGAATACTCCTCATTACCGATGAAATTGATCGCACGAACGCCAGTCGTTGGTCCATCGGTTACTTCAAATATCAGATCGACGCGATTTTGGTCGAGAGGCTTATACTGCGGATTAACCTGGGCCGCGAACCGGCCGGATTGACGGTACAGCTCAAGTATGCGCTGCACATCGGCCTGAACCCGGGCAGCGGTAAATATTCCGCGCGGCTCTGCCTGGATTTCCTCACGGATCTGATCGTCATCTATGGCCCGGTTGCCTTCGAAAAGCACTCGGTTGATGATAGGGTTTTCGACTACTCGGACGACAAGGTCCGACCCACGTCGACCAATATCGACATCTGCAAAGAGGCCCGTGGCGAAAAGGGTTTTCAAAGATATATCAAGGCGCTGAGGATCAAAAGGATCACCTGGGCCTAACAGCAAGTAAGACTGAATGGTCCGAGCTTCGATACGCTGGTTACCTTCTACGATAATCGACCGAATACTACCGGCGAGCGGGTCTTCAGGCGCAGCTGGTTCCTGCGCCGAGGCGACTCCCAAGCAAGAAGGGCCTATTACCCCAGTCATCATTGTTGATGCCAGGAGAGATACTGACAGTACCGAACGCATGCTAACTTCCCAGATTATCCCTCGAACTCTTACTCTGCTCTCGTCTACGCCCCGCCAAGAATCCCCGTTTCGACTATATCACCCCAAGTGACGAACACCGCTACAGTGAATAGCAGCGCCAATCCAATCGTAAGCGCTGTCTCCTGTATTTTGACAGGCACCGCCTCGCCAACAACGGCTTCATAAGCATTGAAAGCCAAATGCCCGCCGTCCAGCACAGGCAAAGGCAATAGATTGAACAAACCAATCCCGACCGAAACAAAGGCGCAAATATTGATAAGGTTGAGTGATACGAGCCACAGACGCTGGCTTAATGAGATTTCCTCAATACTCAACGTTGCCGTGACAGCCTTTCCGGCAAGGTCCCCAATTCCAACTGGTCCACTCAACTGATTTAGAGGCTCCCGACCAGTCATCATGCGCAAAAGAACTTTGCCAGTCAGCGCTATGACATCAGCAGTCTGCACAATTCCATGTTGTATAGCAGTAATAGGCCCGAAGGTTTCGTGGCCGACACGAAGCACGCCTAATCCCACGTTTATCGCGCCGACCTGGTTGATTTGACCCAAGCCATTATCAACAGCCATACGAACAGGCGTAACACCAATATCCATTGGCACGCCGTTTCGCTCGATCGTCATGATCAGCTCATCACCAGTCGAAAGTTGTATGGTCCGGCGTACCTGATTATTTTCAGTAACCTCGCGGCCATCAATCGCGAGGATTATGTCGCCAACCTCAATCCCAGCTTCTGCAGCTGGGCCACCCTCGTTCACTAAACCAATAGATACACGCTCAATCGGCTTACCAATAGAAAACGCGAGCGCTGCAAAAATGAAAATGGCAAGTATGAAATTCGCCACCGGTCCCGCTAGTAGCACAATTGACCGTTGGCCCACCGTCAGTTCGCTGAAAGGTCGACCGACAGGTGCTGTCTCTATACGACCTGCATCCCCGGGCATTTGATGCTCACCAACGAATTTTACAAATCCACCCAAAGGTATCCAGTTAATCCGCCAACGCGTGTTCCGGCTGTCTTTCCGCTCAAAAATTGAACGGCCAAAGCCTACGGAAAAAGATTCGGCTGCGGCTCCAAACATACGACCCGCCCAATAGTGGCCAAGTTCGTGCACCACCACGACCACGCCGAGCAGAAAAATCAGGCTGAGGACCGAGATTGGCCCCTGAGTGAAAAAGCTATCCACTTCTTCCTCCTAATGTCTTTGCGCGGTTAAGCGGCGTAGGTTTTCGACTGCGACGGCGCGAACGTTAGCATCAATCCTGTGCACATCTTCTATACAGCTCGGCACGGTGTCGGCCAGTCCATTCGTGTCGAAGTGTTCCAATGTTTCCAACACTGTAGAGCTTATGTCCATAAATCCACATTCGCCCGCAATAAATGCAGCTACGGCTGCTTCATTAGCGGAATTTAATACGAGTGGGGTTGCGCCGCCTGCCGCAAGCGCTCGCTTGGCGAGTGAAATTGCGGGAAACCGGTCATAGTCCACGGGCTCGAATTCCAGTCTTCCAATATCAGCAAGGTTGAGCCTTTTGACATCTGTCTTTAATCGGGTGTCCGGCCAGGAAAGTGCAAATGCTATTGGCGTGCGCATATCGGGTTCACCGAGCTGAGCGAGAACTGACCCATCAGTGTAGGCCACGAGGCTGTGAACAATCGCCTGCGGATGAACCACGACGTCAATCTCGTCAGGCCCCATCTCGAAGAGATAAGCCGCTTCCATGACTTCCAGCGCCTTGTTGAAGAGCGTTGCACTATCAATGGAGATTTTCAGCCCCATCGACCATTTTGGGTGGTTTCGAGCATCTTCGACCGTCATGCTACGCATTTTTTCAAGTGGCACTGTCCGAAACGGACCGCCGCTTGCTGTCAAGATGAGTTTCTCAACGGAGTCCCTATCAGAGAGAACCTGAAAAATTGCGCTATGTTCCGAGTCCATAGGCACAATTCGGGCACCATGTTTATCGGCGGTGGAAATGATCAATGAACCGGCAGAGATCAGACTCTCTTTGTTTGCCAGCGCAACATCATTTCCTGCTTTTACAGCTGCCAGAGTGGACGCTACCCCTGCAGATCCAACAATTGCCGCAACTAGTCGATCGCAAGGACGCGCTGCAGACTCAACGAGCGCCGACTGACCGGCCGCGACCTCGATGTCATAATCACGTAGCCTAAATCGTAGATCTTCGAGCCCGGCTTCATCTGCGATGACGGCTTTACTTGCTTTGAATTCGATCGCCTGCTTTGCGAGTGTTTCTGTATCCTGCCCGGCGGCAAGAACATCAACATCGAATGAGGGCATGTCATCGAGGGCATTACAATGCTCGATGACTGAAAGGGTCGAACAGCCAACAGACCCTGTCGATCCAAATATTGATACTTTCCGCATCTGCAAGTCGGCTATCCTCCGATCAGATGTTCAGGGAGTGCGGGTACCAAACGCACCACGACAAGCGCAATAACCGTAGCGGTTCCAAATCCATCGAGTCGGTCCATGACACCGCCATGTCCAGGTAGAAAGCCGCTCGTGTCTTTAACGCCATACTGGCGTTTAAGCTGAGATTCAAAGAGATCGCCAAATTGAGCTCCAATTGACGCCGCAACGCCAACGATCGCCCATGACAAGATCGGCCCTGAGATAATAAGCGCAAATCCCGCTCCTGTAAGCGCCGAGCCGGTAGCGCCTCCAATAGCACCGCTCCAAGTCTTGTTAGGACTATCATTGGGTGCGAGCAGCGGTCCGCGAAATTGTCTACCAACGAAATAAGCGCTTGTGTCAGATGCCCAGCTCATCAGCATGATACCCATTGCAAGCGCAAAGCCTGCTTCAGGATGGGCGCGCAAAGCCTGAAGGGCAAGCGGCATACCTCCAGTGTAAAGCGTACCGAGCAACGCAGAACTCTTCTGACTCAAACCATATTCTATGACCGCAGCAAATGCCGCCGCTCCGACCAAAGCAATCAATGCCCATCGAGGATCAGCCAGAAAAATAAGATTGGCAGCAATAGCGCCGGCGATAAGCAAAGGACCAACTCGGCTTTCAACCATTCTGGCCCATTCAAATGCCATCAGCGCCGCACATGCCGATGCAAGCGCCATCAAGGAGACACCGCCATACCACATGGCCGACAATCCAATGGGAACAAGGACGCAGGCTGAAGCAATGCGAAGTAGTAGCTCGCGGCTCAAAATCTAACCTCAGGAAAACCGTTCGCCATTTCAGCGCGCCTTGGATCCAACAGCACCGAATCTTCGTTCGCGCCCACAAAATTCCTCAATAGCTGTGATGAGATGCTCTTTGTCAAAATCCGGCCAAAGCACATCCAACATCAACAATTCGGCATACGCTACCTGCCAAAGAAGAAAGTTGCTTACACGATATTCGCCACTTGTACGGATGACGAGGTCAGGGTCTGGGAGACCGTGTGTGTCGAGCGAAGACTCTATCGTACTCTCGTCTATGCTGTCCGGAAGCAGTTCTCCAGCGGCAACCCGTTCCGCCATTCGACGTGTCGCACGCACAAGTTCGTCTCTTGCGCCATAGTTGAATGCAATAGTGAGAAACGCACGAGAATTCATCTCTGTTTCCCGCTCAGCGGTCTCTATCAACTCGGCTATATCCTGAGGGACAGTTGTACGGTCACCGATAATCCGGACACGAACGCCCTTGCTGACGAGTCGTGAAAGGTCTCGTTTTACATAGCTTCGTAACAATCCGAAAAGCACATTAACTTCATCAACAGGCCGCCGCCAGTTTTCCGTCGAAAACGAGAAAACTGTAAGATAACGTATTCCAAGCTCGCCAATTGCATCTACCGTGCGGCGAAGGGCCTCAACACCGCGCTCGTGCCCCGCCGAACGCGGAAGTCCTCGCGCCTTGGCCCAGCGGCCGTTTCCATCCATAATGATAGCAACATGGTTTGGCACACTTCCGTCTGCGTTGGCTGGGCTAATCGCCCCTGGATCGGGAGCGGGTACGGTCAAACCTGCATTATCTCCGCTTCCTTAGACTTCAGCGCTTCATCGATCCGAGTAACGAAATCATCGGTCAGCTTCTGAACATCAGACTCCAGTGTCTTTTGTTCGTCTTGGCTGATGTCTCCGTCTTTTTCCATCTTCTTCAATCCATCCATACCGTCACGACGAACATTTCGAACAGCAACACGTGCTGCCTCTGCATAACGCCCAGCGACTTTAGTAAGTTCGATGCGCCGCTCCTCATTGAGTGGAGGTATTGGAATACGTAAATTTGTTCCGTCTACGACAGGATTGAGACCAAGTCCCGCATCACGTATCGCCTTGTCAGTCGCTCCTACAAGCTGCTTGTCCCAAACGTTTACGCTTAACATTCTAGCCTCAGGCACAGATACGGAACCAACCTGATTGAGTGGTACGTCAGAGCCATAGGCCGGCACCAAAACAGTATCGAGCAAATTAGTGGATGCCCGTCCGGTCCGCAGCCCGGAGAATTCTGAAGCCAAGTTGCTAAGTGCGCCTTCCATACGTTTGGATAGGTCTTTTTCGTCGTAACTCATAGCAGCGCCTCTCTTATCCAGATATCAGCGTAAAAGTCCCACGCCCGTGCAGAACATCCTGTAGAGCACCTTGTTCATGCATAGAAAAGACTACAATCGGAATATCGCTATCTCGCATCAAGCTGACAGCAGAAGCATCCATGACCTTCAAATCATCTGCTAATACCTGCTGATAAGGCAAGGTTTCGTAACGTTCAGCCGACGGGTCGGTTTTAGGATCAGCGGTATAAACGCCATCGACCTGAGTTCCCTTGAGAAGGGCATCGCAAGTCATCTCTGCAGCTCGAAGGGCTGCGCCAGTGTCTGTTGTAAAAAAAGGATTTCCTGTACCAGCAGCGAAAATCACAACGCGACCTTTTTCCATATGACGAACCGCGCGGCGGCGTATGAAAGGCTCGCATATCGATTCCATCCGGATTGCCGACTGCACTCGCGTCGGAACGCCAATCTGCTCAAGAGCACCCTGTACGGCAAGTGCGTTCATCACAGTGGCCAGCATTCCCATACTGTCTGCTTGCGAACGGTCCATCCCAACGGCGGCACCCGCAAGACCACGGAAGATATTTCCACCACCGATCACCACGCAGATCTCGGCGCCCGCATTTCGAGCCGCGCTTATCTCTTCGGCAAATTTCAGGCAGGTTGGCATATCTATACCGAACTCTCCCGGGCCCATGAGAGCTTCTCCAGATAGCTTCAGGAGGACACGTTTATATTGTAATTTGGAAGTGTGGTCGGCGTCCTCAGGCATAGAGATAGTCCCCAATGTCATTTTCCTGAGTGCTGATAGAGGATTCCCGGCTGCCTGTCATGGCAGCCGGAACACCTGTTTGATCATTTCAGTAAGAAGATCAGCCGCCTCTAGTTGCCGCAGCAACTTCAGCAGCGAAGTCTTCTTCTTCTTTTTCGATCCCGTCGCCGAGTGTGAAGCGAGCAAAACCCTTCAACGAGGCACCCGACGTCTCGATGAACTTTCCGACTGTTGTATCGGGATCGAGCAGAAAGACTTGCTCAACCAAAACAACTTCCTTGTAGAACTTCTTTATACGCCCCTGGATCATGTTTTCGATGATATTCTCTGGCTTACCACTTTCGCGCGCCTGTTCCGTCAGAAACGCCTTTTCTTTTTCGATCAGATTTGGGTCCAGCTCATCAACAGTAGCTGCTTCAGCTGCCGGATTAGCAGCCGCGACATGCATCGCAACTTTCTTACCTGTTTCAGAAAGGTCGCCGTCGCCTTCAAGTGCGACAAGTACACCAATCTTCCCCATGCCAGCTGCTTCGGAATTGTGGACGTAGCTAGCGACAGCCCCTGTTCCAACTTCCAGCTTTGCAGTCCGGCGAAGCGCCATGTTCTCGCCGATGGTCGCAACCATCCGTTTGACCATGTCTTCCACAGTGCCTTCGCCATCTGGGGAGGGTGCGCGCTGAAGCCCTTCAAGCGTTCCGTCTGTCGTTAGCGCTACCTCGGCAATTTGGCGGAGCGCCGACTGAAATTGCTCATTTCTTGCGACGAAATCAGTCTCGGCATTCAACTCTATAAGCGAACCTGTTTTTCCATCACCAGACAAGGCGACCGCTACGAGACCGTCAGCGGCAGTGCGTCCTGATTTCTTGGCCGCCTTTGAAAGGCCTTTTGCCCGCAGCCACTCGGTAGCCGCTTCTGTGTCACCATCACTTTCAACAAGAGCCTTTTTTGCGTCCATCATGCCTGCGCCTGTTTTTTCGCGCAGCGATTTGACGAGGGCAGCTGTGATCTGGGCCATCGGTCAGTCCTTCAAATATGTTAGTTGAATAGTGCTGTTATTTAGGAAGCCGTTTCGGTTTCGCCAGTGGCATCCGCAACGGATTCAGTGCGTGGCTCCGCTGGCGCTTCTGTTTCTGTCACACCGCCGTCGCTGGACGATTCGGCAACGGCAACATCAGCAGCGGCCATAGCATCTATGTCTTCGGCCTCGCCAAGGTCGATCCCAAGCCCCGCTGTTGACTCTGCTAGGCCGTCGAGCACTGCGTCCGCAATGAGATTGCAATACAGCACGATCGCCCTTGCGGCATCGTCATTGCCGGGGAATGGAAAATCGATGTTGTCAGGGTCACAATTGGTGTCGACGACGGCCACGACCGGTATGCCGAGCTTCTTCGCTTCCTGGACGGCGATGGCTTCCTTGTTGGTGTCCACCACGAAGATCAGGCTGGGCAGACCACCCATGTCGGCAATACCGCCGAGAGCGCGCTGAAGCTTATCCTTCTCGCGCTCCAGATTCAGGAGCTCTTTCTTCGTGAGACCCTCGCCGCCCTCACCCTCGAACATCGTCTCCAGCTCTTTCAAGCGCTTGATTGAGTTCGACACTGTGGACCAGTTGGTCAGCGTTCCGCCGAGCCAGCGATGATTCATGTAATACTGCGCGCATCGAGATGCCGCCTCAGCGATCGGCTGCTGGGCCTGACGCTTCGTTCCCACGAACAGCACACGACCGCCTTTAGCGACCGTATCACGGACCTGCACCAGTGCCTGGTGAAGGAGCGGAACGGTTTTCGACAGATCCAGAATGTGGATCTGGGAACGATCTCCATAGATGAATTGCTTCATCTTGGGGTTCCAGCGATGTGTCTGGTGTCCAAAGTGCACGCCGGCTTCAAGCAGGTCGCGCATAGAAAATTCTGGCAAAGCCATATTCAGTAATCTCCAATCCGGTTGGCCGCCGCAGGAGGAATGGATCCCTGAGAACAGGAAACCCACACCGGACTATGTGTCCCGCGTGTCGGAATAGCGCGGCTTATATGAGGGATGGGCGACGCTGGCAAGCCCGTCATGTCTTAACGGCTCACACCAATAAACACACCAAGATCACACGGCTCCGCTCGCCGCTTTATTACAATCATCGACCACATTCACCACACCAACAAACACGCCAGAAATCGGCGCGGTTGGCATTTTACATGAATATATCCGTTTTTTAACTGTCGAGAAGTGCCGCGGCCGTCCGCATCATCACAGTTTTCGCCTGCTCTGGCGTGAGCTCCTGATCCCCGCGCATGGCCCGCCACGCGTCAAAACAGAGCGCAGTTTCCAAGGCCGCAAACAGCGTTTCGTCGGCACGCACCTCTTCCGGCAGCACGCCCATGAGGCCGGATCTCTCCAAGGCGCGGAACCGCAAATGAGAATCCATCAGAAAGTCGGACTGGAAACGGCGAATGCCCGCGGCAAGCTTCAAAGGCATGATCCGTTCATACATCTCGGCGCGCCTGGCTATGATCTGGTCAAGCCGACCACGCCAGGTTTCAGCCGTCAGGGGCGACATGAATCCCGGAAGAAACTCGTGTTCAGCCGCTTTCATCATCTCCCGGTAAAGGGAATCCATATCGTCAAAGTGGCGAAACACGGTTCTGAGTCCGACACCGGCCACCTCCGCAACATGGGATGCACCGGGCTGGACTTCGCCATCCCGTAGCAATTTGAACATCGCATCAATGATCTGCTTTCGGCTGCGCTCGCTGCGCTGCCGACGGCCATCGGTTTCAATGGCTTCAGACGTTTCTTCGCCCGAGACCACCGTCAAATTGGGTTCCTTGGTCATTGCAACCTCCCTCAAACCCACCGTTCATATAACTTAGCCGTCAGTTACAGCCGAATGAAACCCTGAAGTGCAGACAATTGCCGTTGAGAAAAACGAATCCACCACATTTGGAACGGCGGATTCTGGCTCAGTGCAGGCTCTTACCACGACTTGCTCGATTACCTTGTTTCGCGAACGACGGGCGTTGGCATCGCCTTTACGACACTAGCGCATCAAGGAACACAGAAGTGACACCACGGACCCGTCGCCGAAAGTCCTCAACAGACGACGATGGACGTTTTTGCCCGGTCACGGACGCCATCATGAGCGACGAGTAATCGC
>JBCCIW010000036.1:0-17618 GCA_039028055.1 Pseudomonadota bacterium
CTGCGTCTGTAGCGGCCTTTTTGGTAAGGTCGGGTTTAACGCCACCGTTGGCGGACTTGTCGCGTAACTCCTGTCATTCTTGTTCTCCACACCAGCATGTCTGAACTGACCTGATAGTGGGCGCAGGCGGACTCTTGTGGGGTTCTTCGGCTCTGGATCGCTAGAAGCGCAGGTCGGGGCAACAGGAGCGTCCCTGCAAGCCAATCGGCTTCGTTTTCCTGCTCCTGGCTAAAATTGCCGGGGACGAGGGAACCGTCCTCCAAAATACATGCATCCGCCAACTCATGCCCAAGAATTATGTGCGATAGCTCATGCATGATGACGCTATTCCTTCGTCCGCTAGAGCTTACAGGCTTAAACAGCACTAGATCGGAAGCCCCCACTCTCATGGTCAAAGCAGACCAGGAGTCATCGCTTTCGTCGTTGAGGACTCCCAGGTCGGACTGATCTAACCCGACCACGTCATCTGTGGCCCATACCGTTACACCCAAGTGCTCTGCCAATATGATAGCGGGCAACGGGTCAGTGCTTTGCAGACCCAATTGCCGCCGATACTCGACAGATCGTCTCTCGCACTGAGACTTAAAGCCACGACGAAACTTCAACTAGTGACCTCTGGCGTCAACTTTTGTGAACTGCTCCGACGCCTTCTCGATAAGGTTGGCCAGCGACTGGGCGGTCTGTGGCGGAACAGCTTTCTTGTTCTTGAACGCGATCTGTAGATTCGCGACGCCCGTGAACTTGGTCGGGTCTTCCCCGATCCAGGCGCAGACTTTCTCCAGCGTTCCAACGTCAGGAACGTGCCCGTTTTCTATTCTCGATAGTGTGGATGGGCTGATACCTATTTCCCTCGCGGCAGCCCTTAACCCCATGTTTCCTCGGTGTTTGGCGACCAGTCCGCCTATCTTCTCGATGCCCATATTGTCTCCCAAGTGTTTCTCAGGTTGGTATTTGTGTTTCACAGACTGGACAGGCGTCTGCTCGGTCGTTAGTGTCCAACCTGTGAAACACTTCAAGCAGTTCTCCTTGAGTGTGTCAACGTTGGTAGAAACCAAGGCAGGACTTCAGCGAAGCTCCGCAAAGCATGGACGAGGCAGCTATGAAGGGCAGCAAAAACATCTTTATCAGTCACATCCATGAGGATGATGCGGGGCTTGCAAAGCTGAAAACATTAACCCGCAACAACGGCCTTACTGTGCGCGATGGTTCTATCAATAAAGCCAAGCCCAACCGGGCAAAGAACGCTGACTACATCCTGAACAAGATCATCGGCCCGCGCATCAAGTGGTGCAGCGTGATGGTCGTCTACATCACTCCAGGAACCAAAAACAGCGAGTGGGTGAACAAAGAGATCATGCGGGCAGCCAGTTTGGGTAAACGCATTGTGGGTGTTTGGGCACATGGTCATGCTGGCTGTGAGCCGCCGTCCAACCTTGAGAAACTGGCTGATGCGATGGTTGGTTGGAACGGTGGCCGTGTCGTCGATGCCTTGACGGGTAACTTCAATGGCCGTGAAACCAAAGACGGAGAAGTCTGCGCTCCTATCCCGTTTAAGCGGGTCGTTTGTCAGTGACGGTATGGTCCTACAAAGTAGCTCGTGACTACGGCTTTGCACCAAACCCCTTTCATGGGGTCTGCACCCTGGCTTGTTGCAAACCCGTTATCCGTGGCCATGCCGAGGCGGGTGACTGGGTAATCGGTGCCGGGTCCAAGGCAAATGGACTGTGGGGTAGGATAATTTATGCGATGATTGTGGATGAAACCCTGACCTTTGATCAATATTGGAATGATCCAAGGTTTCAGGTGAAAAAGCCTGTGATCGGCGGCACCCACAAGGGGTTCTTCGGCGACAATATCTATAAGCGAGATGACGGCGTTCACGGGTTTCGTCAGGCTGACTCTCATCACAGCCTGCGGCACGGGCAGACCAACCTCGATAACCTGCACCAGGACACCCAGTATGATCGCGTTCTACTGGCGACTAATTTCGTATATTTCGGTGCGAACGCGGTTGAGCCGCCCGAAGCGATTTTTGGTGAGTTCATCGAACCGTTCCCACGGGATGCAAGAACCTACAAGAGCTACTCTCCTGCGATGCAGGCCGCGATCAAGGGCTGGCTGTCGGACAACTCTGAGTGGGGTTTGCAAGGTCTACCAGAAGCCTGGGATGCCGCCATTGAGGGGCAGAGAAAATGACGTATGACGTTCAGGCATACTGTGACGAAGCAGCCGCCACAGACCGTTTCGCAGATGATGAAATCCAACCGATCTTGCTAGGTTTATTTGGCGAGGTCGGCGGTGTTATGGCGTCTGTGAAGAAACTGCAACGGGAGAAGAAAGCCTACGTTGGGTTTCGCGCCAATGTCATCGATGAACTGGGGGACAGCTTCTGGTATTTCACCGCATTGGCGCGTCGCTTTGATGTCTCGGTTTCGCAAGTTTTGTTCGACCTGAACGCCGTCAACGATAAGCCTTCAGTGCTTGCATCTGATGATCCTGTGAACCCGGTGTCAGTCTCAAACAAGATTGGTCCGAAACAAGGTGTTTGCGATCAAGCTCTGCTAAAGCTGGGCCGTGTAAGTGCTGATATGATGCGTGTCCAAGCGATGAACCCTGATGAGCGATTGGACACAATGAAAGCCTTTGCTCGGACATATTTGACCGTGTTGGGTGAGTGCAATGTGAGCTTCTCTGAAGTTCTGGAGACGAACGCCGTGAAAACACGTTCACGGTTCGGCAGGCTCAACATCGATGAACAGCCAGACTTCGACATAGGCTTCCCGGAATATGAGCAACTTCCCAGGCATTTTGAAATCGAAATGCGGGAACGTGACAACGGAAAGGTCTACCTGCGCTGGAATGGTGTCTTCATCGGCGATCCGTTGACGGACAACATCGGTGAAGATGACGGTTTTCGTTATCATGACGTGATCCATTTTGCTCACGCGGCGATCCTCCATTGGTCCCCGACCATGCGTTCGTTGCTCAAAAGAAAGCGGAAAAGCGACCAGCATATAGACGAGAGCCAGGACGGCGGTCGTGGCGTGGTTGTAGAAGAAGGGCTGGCGGCGTGGCTGTTCTCTAAGGCGAAGGAGTTAGATTACTTCGATGGTCACAACAGTGTATCTTTGGATATTCTAAAGCACATACAGGACTTTGTTCGGGGTTATGAGGTTGAGAAGTGCCCCATGAATTTGTGGGAAAAATGCATTCTGGATGGTTACAGTGTATTCCGCGAGGTACGCAGGCACAGGTGTGGGATCATCGTCGGCGACCGCCAGGAACGGACGCTGAATTTCAAGAGGCTTGAAGGATGACAGAGCCCACTGATGATCCAGGTCAACCGCTGTTTTCACTTCAGCTTGGGCAGGACCTCAGCATTTCGGTCGAACTGGGACCCTGGGTTGCACTGGTTGTCCTCGGTATTATGCTCGTCAGCCTCGTCTGGTTCTGGCTTAGAGGGCGAATTGGCATTGGTAGTTTTGAGTTAGACAGTGCAGGTATCGGCATCGGCGACACCACGGTGAGTTTCAAGCCAAACAGGACTGATCGACAAATAGCTTATGCAATCTGGGTAGAGTTGAGCACCCGGAAAGTCGGGCTGGAGATCGACCCAGAACATGACGTGATCTCTGAGGTCTACGACTCTTGGTACAGTTTTTTCGGTGTAACACGCGATCTGATCAAGGAAGTCCCTGCACATAAACTCAAGAGCAAAGGAACGAGAGCAATTGTGAGAGCATCTGTTCAAGTGCTGAACGAGGGCCTACGTCCCCATCTCACGCAGTGGCAGGCGAGATACCGTCGTTGGTATGAAACGACACTGAAAGAAGGCGACATCAGAGACCCGCAGTTGGTGCAGCAGGAGTTTCCAAGTTACGTTGAACTTGTCGGTGACCTGTTGGCGATCAACGCAAAATTGATTGAGTATCGCAAGGCAATGTACGAACTGGCCACAGGTGATCCAGAGAGCATCATCGCCATTGAGGCAGAGAAGTAGTTTTTCTCATCGTCAATCGGCAACTGCGGTTTGACAGCAACGCAGACAGAAAGCCAAGAAACAGGAGCAGCCAATTGACTCGAGTTTTTGTTAGTTACCATCACGACAATGATCAGCGCTATCGTGAACATCTGGCTGATCTGGCAAGATATCACGGAGCATTTGTCGATGGTTCCGTTAAGGTGGGAGAAATTGATGACGAACTGCCGAGTGAGACCATCCGACGAATAATCCGTGATGACTACCTGCGCGATACCCAAGTGACGATATTGTTGTGCGGAACTGAGACACGCTTCAGAAAACACATCGACTGGGAGATTAAGTCTTCCATGATCGATGGCCGGATCAATCGGCAGTCGGGTATCTTAGTCATCAATCTGCCGACAACCTCCTCAACCAGTTGGCATTGCGGTCTGCCGGGTGAAAAAGATGCTATCTACTGGGACTACGAGGGCTCCTGGATGAGCATTACAAAAAAGTCGGATTACCAGTCACGGTTTCCTGAAATGCCGGAGCGCATCATCGATAATCTCATGGCTCCGGGGGTCGCAATTTCTGTAGTGCCTTGGTCTCGTGTTGAAAACCAACCGGACAATCTGCGTTGGCTGGTTGATACAACCGCAAAAGCTGGCCGGACCAATGAATACGATCTTTCATTGCCGATGCGCCGTAAGAATCACAATCCGAAGTTAGCCTTTGGCGCACTGTAGCTCGTATCGTTGGTGCCTCTCGGCTTAGTCGTGATTGCCGGACTTTAAGGCCCTGTAAACCGATGCACGTCCAATTCTCATTTTCTTGGCAATTGCAGTTGCGCCCAGGCCCTGGGCCCTCAGAGCACTGATTTGATTGCGATCAATACTCACCGGTCTACCCTGGTACTTTTCCGGGTTCTGGGCTTTGGCACGGGCGATACCTTCAGCTTGTCTGGCTTTGGATATGTTCCGTTCCCACTGTGCGAACGCTGCCAACATATGAAGTTGTAGTCGTGCCAGGGGATCATTCTCATCTTTGGAGAACTTCAGGCGCTCAGACACAAACTCAACTGTGACGCCCCTGGCGTTCAGTTCTTCAACGATGTTCAGCAGATCACGGATGTCACGCCCCAGCCTGTCCAGGGAGTGGACAACCACGCAGTCTCCATCTCGACAGAACGCGATCATTTCTGTCAATCCAGGTCGGTTCCTGGTTGCGCCTGTGATCTTGTCTTCGAACACCTTCTCAATGTCTGGCTGATCTACAAGCTGACGGTCCAGGTTTTGATCTGTCGTGCTGACCCTGCGGTAGGCTACTCTCATCTATCCTCCTATGTGTCTCGATTGGATTTAGACCCTTAGGCAGATTCGTCTCATAAATCAATATATGACCCATATGATGCACTCATGGCGTCTGATTGATACGTCTCATGTTGGCTTACCCAATTGAGACAGCCTTTCCAAACACCGTCGTATGTTGACGACTACGACCTCAGAGGTTCCGAAGATACTATGTCTTCTTCAACCAGTAGTCTCTGAGGATGTCCTTCTCCCATTGAGGCACTACTCGCTTCGCCATAGGTTTTGGCGGAGGGCTGCGCTCGGTTTTTCCATAATGATACCGCGAACCGTACCCAACAACTGGCATACGAATCCCTTCGGTGCCGTCAGAGAAGCTCATTTTTTGCCCAGGTGGGATCAAAGGCCCAATCTCATAGCTGGTTCCCAGTTTCCGCATCTGGAATTGCGCCATTGTGAGGCTGGTTTTTTGCGCGAGGGTCATCTTTCTATAGGCTGGGGTCTCCTGAAGAAGGCGGCGACGGGGAGCATCATTGCAGTGCCCGTGTAAAGCCTTCTGAGTCCCTGGTAGATCAGCAAACTCCATCCCTTCTTTTTGGATCATTTCACGCTCATCCTTGCCGAACCAGGCTCTGGCATGGATGTTCACATGATTGATCTTAAAGAACTCCATGCCGAGGTCATCAAAGAACAATGCAAAGGCGCAAAGTGCATCTTCACGCTTTCTCCCAGACAGGCCATCGGCGGTCGTTCCAAGTATTGCAGATCGAATACAGCGACGGCAGTCACCTTCATTGATGTCAGCGTCACCATCGGCTCCATCTACCATTTCTTCGAGTTTCCAGATGTAGGCTAGAATGTCGGTCAGGTTCTCTTCGATGGTTTTGTCCCTATCGATCTGTTTGCGGACAACACGTCGGTATCCAGGGAACATCTCATCCAGCAAAGACTGATAGAACCTGTCGCTTTGCACCCGGACCAATCGATGCGAACAGACGACGTAGCCACCTGTTTCAGGGAACGTCCAGCCGAGTTCCTCGCACAGCCGCTGCAAGGCCGCTCTATCGTTGTATTCTTCAACGGACCGCAGATCGGGCTCGAAGGCACCGACCTCGACGTAACCGGCCCCAATGCGCTGCATCTCCTTCTGAATGTGCTCGAAGGATGCATTGGCCGCTTTTACAACATCAGGCAGTTCGTCCAGCCACTGCGCAATGCCGTGAACAGTGGTTTCCATGGTCCACTCGCCGATGCAGTCCGCAAAGAACAGGCTGTCGAGGTCCAGTAGCATGGCCCTGGCACGTAGATGTCTGGCGATTGCGCAGAGCGGGGAGGATGGCTCAGAGTCTCCATCAATGAGGTTGATCTTGTCGTAAAGTGCTTTGCACCCAGGGACATGCAGTCGCTTCTTGAGGGCCTTGAGGACACGCTTTGTGGCACCAAACTCTCGGCACAGGTATGGCATCCTCAGAAGGTCTTCAGGATTGCTCATGACCAACGATATGTATCGATCAGAGAAGATCGTTGCGGCCAGTGTCCGTTGGAGGCGTCCATTCCTTGACGCCAGTCTTTGATGTTCGATGGTATCACGATTGATACGCCGCGTCTGATTGCTGTTCTTCATGGTCCTGGGCGTGATCGCGGACATCCAGATCAGACGGTCAGGACTGACTGAGGTATCAGCGGTCAAGCTGCTAAGTGTGTCGCGTCAGACAGGCCATCAGAAGGACACAGAACTTGCGTTCCGGTCTGACATGCTGAACCAGGCTGACGGGGTATTTACAGTGTGAGGGTGAGAACGAGGCCCACATGGTCGCCACGTTCGATCTGACTGGCTTGTTGGCCTAAATATCAGGGTAACAACCTGAGACCTGAACCATGCAAGAAACCCGTCACACGATCCGAAATCTCGACCCCGACCTTATGATCGAAGCCAAAATTCACGTGCTGCAAACAGGGCGACGCACCCTCGGTGATCTGATCAACGAGGCTATCGCCGCCTTGATTGATCGGGAGACGCAGGACGAAGAGGAACCTGCATAAGCGCGGTTCTCTGTATCGCCTGCCTGAGGTCTAAGCTTTGTTTTGAGATCGGAGGCGTAATGGCCCCGTTTCGGAATTTAATCATCGCATAACTCCTGTCAGAAATTACCTGGAATTGGACCAGACGGATGTGTTGAGTTCAGTTTTGTAGTGCGAACAAATGTAGTGAGTGCTTCAGGTTGGGCCAAGATTTTTTGACCAAGACTCTGATATTGTGATGTAGTGCAAGACATTGCTATCATTTGGATTTTTTCTTCAAAAACGGTTCCAGGAATTGATTTGTGAAGAACCAAACCGCCACCGGATACTACTTGTGATTATGGGGTTTCGCCTGACTTGAAATGCTTGCAACCAAGGTTTCCAACCCAAGCGAAGATTTCTTTGTCACGAACCAACTCGTTCACAACTGTTACAGTTTACAACATTTTGAGATGGCGTAGCGGGGGCGGAGTAAAGTCTCGCCACTTCGAAAAGCTTGGATCGCCACACCTTTCGTGCGCCACGCGAACACAGCGGACCTTGATTCCTTTTGTTGAGCAAGGCGCGCATCGCGGACTTAGTGGTCGCGGTTTTATTTTGCTTCTTCCACCACGAACCTTGGAAGTTGCGGGTACTTCTTTAAACTGTCCGTGCAAAACTGCGGACTCAGAACTCATGCCCGACAATCAAGCTTCTAAGATAAAGGACCAGATCGATTGGAAGACAGTGGATCAATTGCATGATGCTACTCTAAAGATTAGCAACGATTGCTTCGAGTACAAAAAGCTCTGTGTTGCTGTAGTCGCTGGTGTGATTGCATTGATGGTGAGGTTCGGCTCAGAGGAAAATTTGCAGTTTGTATTCGCTGTGTGTGGCCTTGTTTGCTTGGGGTTCTGGTTCTCGGACGCCACAGCCTATTATTATCAGCGTTCGTTAAGACGAACCATGACCGCCAAACTCAACAAAATCGCCGAACGAAACGGTGCTGAAAAGGAAACGAACATAGACGCTCCAACTATGTGGGCCTCGATTTTCAACCGATCCATGGCGTTATACTCTGTTTTACTTGCCGTGGTCGCAGTGCTTTGGGTTATATTTGGATGAGAGTTTTCATAAGCTACTCAACCCGTGATGGGCTGATGGATGCCGTCACGCTAGGTGAGGTGGCAGGTTGCCTACCAGAATCGTTCAACCCTTTCATTGACTTGTTTCACAACGACTCGGACGATGTCCAAAATCGCATTAGACTGGAAATCGTTTGTTGCGACTTGTTTCTGGGATTGAAGTCTCCAGCATTCTTTGCGTCGCCTTGGGTTCAGTTTGAGCTTCAGATAGCAAGACTGTGCCGCAAGCAGATCATTCTCTTGGATGTGAATAGCGATGCCCCTACGACGAGTTTTTCCGGCAATCATCTGGGTCATTTTGCTTGCCATGCAAATTGAGTTGAACGAACCGACGGACGTTGGCGGATAAGCAACAACACTTCAAACTGGGCTGGAAGCGGACGCAGGTGCGGCTGAAGCTTCTTCATTCAGATTGCGTCTAACATTTTAAACCGATCCGGGGCTCAACGCTGACGACACAACTGATAGCGGAGCAATATGGTGACAGTTCATATTCCCGGATCGACAATAGAGAATGTCGAACAAAGACCCTGAAAATCAAGTCCGTTTCACAAGGGAAACTAGCGCACACAGCTTCAGTCGATCTGCGGTTTTAATGGGCAGGATAAGTGTCGCAGTTTTCACAGATGCCCCAAAGCCGGTGGCCCAGAGAATTCAGGTACTGTGCCAGGTTCATAGGACGATAGGTCGGCATGATCTGGAGGGCTTCGGTGACGGGCTTGCCATTGTCAAAGGCAACGACGCAGAAAGCCACGGGGGCGTCTGAGACGCGCTCGTCGCGGATTTCGACCACCCACCTGCCACGTTTGACCTCTGGGTCTCCTCTGGCTTCACGATGGCCTCTGACAATGCTTCCGGCATCTGATCAGGCCGGAGGTAAATTGCGGTTGAGGACAACGGATAGGGTAGCACCCGTGGCATTGGTGTGCCGTCATGGGGGAGCGTGAGGTCTGACTTGTGAAACGAAAAGAGCATGATTTGGTTCCCTCTGTTTGTGGTCCGGGTATTTGGGGAACAGACTGCGGGTTCAGGCCACGTTTTCAGGCTCATGGCTGTCCGGGTGTGGAACCGGCACCAACGGCAGCTTGTTGGTCGTGTATAGCCGCAGAAACTCCTGAAATGAATTCAACCTGATCTGCTCAGGAGGGATACCCGCTAAATCTGCGCTGTAGGACAGCACGTCCATATGCTGCTTGAGCCTGCCTGGAAGCCCTGGGCGTCCGGGATACCGACGATACGCTTCTGGCAGATACGGTCTGATCGCATCCAGGAACTTCTGTTCCTCAAGATGATCAACCTTGCGTCGATAATCCTTGGGGATATTTAACCTGGGCAGTCCAACCTGCCGTCGGATGTCGTTGCGCTTCAACAGATGCTGATAGATGGCCTTCTTCTCGTCGCAGGTAGCTCGGATGTCATTGGGTGCGGTTTCGTTTGTCACGAATGAATGCTCCGTCGGTTGGGTGTGACGGTATTTAGGCCAGTGCTAGAGGCGCAGTTGCCTCTTGGATCGCAGACACCAGACGTTCAATCCACCGGCGGTAGCCCCGCCGCCTCCCTCATCCGCACATCCACATCTTCACGCCGGAATCCGGCCAGCATCTCATCATAGAAGATCACATGGGTGGGCAACTCGATGCCCCAATCGATCTTAAACGGGGACTGGGCTGGGCTCTTAGAGGTCGTGCCGGACGACTGGTTCTGAGTGTAGCCGGACAGGTTCACTGTTTTGGTGGCATTCGCGGCCAGGTACCGGGACACGAACGAATTGTAGATGCCGTACTTCATGCCGATCTTCTGACGCTTACCCCAAAGAGACCGGTGCATCAGTGGTGTCTTACGTTCACAGAGCAGAGCACCATTGCGGAAAAGCTGGAAGTAGACCTGCTGGCCGTCCACGCCATAGTGGGCATAGATCGTGATATCATTCCATTTGCCCCGCCACCGCGACATCGACCCAAGGGAGCAGGTCTGGCCATCTGAATAGAGCAGGTAAGGGCGATCATTAAACGTCATCTGCCACAGAGGCATCAGATCACCCTCGACCTTCGCCTGGGACAGCGTCGTGTTGCCCCTTCCAAGGCTCACAAAGTCACTTGGGATGTACATGGAGTAACCATACCAGATGCCCTGTCCGGGCTTGGAGAAGGCGTTCTTGGGCCGTTCCTTACGCTCAATGCGGGCCCGGTCGGTATTGCAGTCGTCCCAGCCGCTGGAGCGCCCACAATCACCATGCCTGATTTCAAACCTCTGGCTCATCTCACCCCGCCGGGCGAAGCCAGATACCATCTGGAACCCATACTTGGCTCGATGCGACACACCTTTCTCGATCTGGGTCTTGCGCAGGATCGAGGTGGTGTCCTGGGCCTCTGCCGTTGTCAGGGACAGTGCCAGTACAGTCACGGCCAAAATCATTTGTAACAAACGGATCAAGTCAATCTCCTACCAGGTACAAAGTGTTGAATGTTCACGGCCTGAATTCTCAAACAGGCCCGGACGAACATCTATGAAGACTTCACCATGACAAACGCCGATGCCGTGATGGAGAAGGCGTTTGCAAGGAGTAAGCGGAATCCGGAAGTCTTGGCAAAGCTGTTGGAAAAGGCAGAGGCTTGGGCGATGGTTCGATGGTTAGAGATGCTGTATCGGAGGCGGTGTATGACCGCGCACAAAGGCGGCACTAGGAAGTGACCTGGACGGCACCCAGAAATGAGATGTCGATTTTGTTTATTGCCTCGTACCGCTTGGCCAAACTGTGGCCTTCGCCATAGTCTCCGGCCACGTCCCCTGCGCCGTGCCCAGTAAAGAAGTCGTTTAGTTCCTTTGTGACGCCAGCATTTCTCAGCATATCTTTTAGTGTCCCACGGAACGAGTGGATGGCTTTTCGGTCGTCATCGCCCACAGCGGATCGAATAAGCGGCATCATGGTCCGTGAAGCATCGTTTTGTGATTTTCCGTCGATCCCTTCGCGATAATCAAAAATGCGACCTTCACCATGTTCTGGCATCCGGAATTCTTTGTGTAAGGGCACGAAGCGCTTTGAACCCGGCGTTTTGATAATTGCTTCGGTTAAATCGATAAATTGTATCCCTTCTCTTTCTTTGATCTGAGACCACCGAAGTAGGGCAATTTCATCGAGTCGAGCACCAGTTATCGCCAACAAAGACAGGCAAAGGCGTTCCTGCGAAGGCAAGTCTTGCTTGAATATTCTGTTCAGTTCATCACGAGGGAAGGGCTTCCACGGTCTGCCTGGATAGCCGTAATGGGCCAGTTGAAGGTTGCGCAGCGTGTGGTTTTCGATGATGCCTTGTTCTTCGCACCAAGTAAGCATTCTTCCTACGGACCGAACTCGTGTTCCCACCGCACTGGCGGAGTAGCCTGTCTGGTCCAAGTAACGCGCGTACTGGTATCCATGCTTCTTTTTGATTTGATCGACTTGTTCATCACCAATTATAGAAAGGAACTCTTTTAAGTATCTTTTTACGTCCCTTTTCGTCCGCTCACGGCCCCACTTCCGCTCGTCGATGTAACGTCGCCAGATGCGGCTGAACCTGAGTGAGATGTTTGCTCGCGGAATCTCTGGTTTTGGTCTCCATGCAGCGTATGGGTCAGGTGGGCCTAAATCATAAACGATCTTGATAGATGGCTGCGGATTCAGCCTTTCAAGCTGCGCATCGAACTCAGCATAGATTTCCTGCGTTATCTGATGCTGCTTGCGCTCCGCTTCTTTTCTATCTGTGGTGCCAGTCGCACGTTTGATTTGTTTGTAGTTTTTGGTCTGAAGCTCGGTTGGCTTCGTCACCTGTACGTACCAAACCCCTCCCTTTGCCTTCAAGCAGACCAATTTTGAAGGATGGTAGCTCATCGTGAGTAGGGTCCAAAGTAGGGTCCAAGATAGGTTCCAGTGGGCCGCGCTGGCTCTATTTTGCTACGATATTGGATAAAATAGGTCAATGGAGGCGAGTACCGGAATCGAACCGGTGTACACGGATTTGCAATCCGCTGCGTCACCACTCCGCCAACTCGCCGCCGGTTGTGGTGCGACTGTGCTTAGGTATCCTCTGGAGGAGCGTCAAGCTGAGTGCGGTGCTTGTGTCACGAAGAGGTCAGAAAAAGCCCACAAAGCCGCGCAATCGTTGCGGTGGAAAGCGGGCTATGCCATCCTCAGACACAACGCGTGGTCGGGGGTTATCCGGAAACGTTTAAGCCACTAAAATGAAGGCAGGTGAGGACACCGCATGAGCAGGATCATTAGTGCAGCTTTTCGGGCGAGGTCTGTGTGTTTTTCTATGGCGGCGGCGCTCGCCATAACCGTGTCGCCATCGGCGCTTTACAGTGAAACCCTAACGGAAACACTCGCAGACGCATATCGCAATTCAGGCCTCATCGAACGCAACCGAGCTGTTCTTCGTGCAGCCGATGAAGATGTTGCTCAGGCCGTAGCGGCATTGCGCCCGACGGTGTCGTATGCGCTTAGAAACACCTACAGCGACGGCCCAGGGCAAACCACAGCCACTGGTCTGAGTTCGATCTTAAGTATCTCGTCAGATCTGACAGTTTATGATTTCGGGCGAAATCGTCTGACTGTTGAGGCCCAGAAGGAAACCGTTCTCGCCACTCGTCAGTTGCTTTTACTCGCGGAGGCAGCCGCTCTTTCGGCAGCTGTCGAAGCGTTTTTCGATGTAATAGAGGGTCTTGAGACGGTATCGCTCACGACGAGCAATGTCCAGCTGATCCAAGAGGAGTTGCGCGCGGCGCGGGATCGGTTTGATGTGGGCGAGGTCACGCGAACGGATGTTGCGCTAGCCGAGTCGCGCTTGGCAGAAGCGCAAGCGCAACTAGCGTCTGCACGCGGTGAAGTGAGCGTCGCCGTCGCCTCTTTCCAAGAAGCGGTAGGTCGTCAGCCTGGGTCGTTGGTACGCCCAGGCGGCCTTCCAGCGATTCCGGCATCCGTGGCAGATGCAAAGGCGATTGCGCGCCGGACAAACGCGTCAATCCTCCAAGTGCGCAACCAGATTTCGGCAGCGGAGATCAATTTGGAGCGTGCCCGCCGGGCACTCAATCCGACTGTGATCGGCGGTCTTTCTTCTTCCTTTAACGTCAGCGAGGGCGCGAACAGCGCGCGCTCAAGCCAACTTACGCTGAACGTAACGGGGCCGATCACCCAGGGCGGGCAGCTAAACTCGATCATTCGGCAGTCGCGGGCAAGCGTAGATCAGAGCCGCGCTGACCTCCTTCTCGAGCAACTTTCCGTCGATCAGCAGGTTGAAACAGCCTATGCTCAGCTCAACACGGCGCGCGCAAACATTGCTGCGACCCGCGAGCAGATCCGCGCCGCTGACGTTGCTTTCCAGGGTACGCGGGAAGAAGCCCAGCTCGGTGCTCGGACTACGCTTGACGTTCTAGACGCGGAGCAAGAGCTATTGGATGCTCGTAATGCCAACATCAGTGCGGTTATCGCAGAGTTCCGCGCCGCCTACGGCGTCCTACAAGCAATTGGGCAGCTTACAGCGCAGGACTTGGGGCTTCCGGTGCAGCTTTATGATCCCGCAGGGTATTACCGGCTCGTTGAGACTGCGCCATCCTCGCTGACCGTCTCGCCTCAAGGCGAAGCGCTCGACCGCATCCTGGAAAGCGTGGGAAGAAACTAGGATTTTTCCTTTCTGTTGTGCGGCAGCTTGCTTTGACCTACGCTTGTCCAAGGCTTTGAGTGGTAACGGAATATGTCGGACCCCGTGATAAACGTGGAGATAGAGGACGTATTGTCATCTATCCGAAAACTCGTGTCGCAGGACTCCGCTGCGACAGAGACATCAGATGATGCTCAAGCAAATGCTCTCATCCTTACTGAAGACCATAGGATCGACGAGAAGCCAGAGACCCCTATCGTTGCTAAGCCTGACATGGCCGATATGCGACGCAGGGCGGCGTCTACAGTTCGAACAGAGCTTGAGCGCGCGATAGAAGAGCTTGAAGCGACCATGGGCCTTGCCGGTGAGCGTGAAGAAACAACGGAAGAAGCGAGCGAGCCGTCGGATGGAAATCGGTCTGACGGTGAACCCAGCGAAGAGGCGACCTCCCACGAGGGACCTGCGACTGAATCCGCGCAGACGGAGCCCGTAGCTGAAAACGAGAACGTTCGCGAGGAAGCCGAGGCTCCCGCTGAGGCCGCGGCCGAAGAGACTGTGCTGAGTGATGAAGCAGGCTCTAAAGAAAGGGATGACGCATCGCTTGGCAGTGAACCTGCGCCCCACGAGGAGATCGACTGGGATGCGCCAGTAGGTAAGGCTATGGAGGGCGCGCCGCCTGAGCCTGAAGTCACTACTGAGGAGGCGACAGAAGAGCGGTCAGTTCTTGAGGCAATCAAGATCGTTTCAGACGCGTCGGGCTACTCCGAGCAAAGCTATGACGAGTCATACGAAGGCGATGTCCTCAAGGGGGCCGAGCTTGAGTTCGAAGATAGCGACGCCGAAGAGCCCGAGTTTGAGGAGCCGGAAGGACCATTTGAGGAGCGGTCCGTTGACCCCTGGCCTGAGGTGGAGGAGGCTGAAGTCACAGCGGTTTCGGAGTTCTCTATCGATGAAGAAATGTTGCGCGACCTTGTCGCCGATATCGTACGCTCGGAGCTCCAGGGCGAGCTTGGCGAGAGAATAACGCGAAACGTGCGGAAGCTAGTGCGCCGCGAAATAAATCGAGCTCTCGCGGGTCAAGACCTCATTTAAACGTTCAAGGCGAGCGAAAATAGCGCCTCGGTATCTAGGTGGTTTTCCAAGTGATCCGCCAGCGCATCTAGCGTGCTTTCTACCACGTCGCCATAGCGTTGAACCGCAGATTGACCGCCAAGGTCAGCAAGGTAGGCGGCGCGGAAGGCATCGCTGGCAAATAGACCGTGGATGTAGCACCCTTTGATGCGGCCGGTGCTGTCCGCTGCACCTTCGGGTCTGCTGTCTAAGGTCAGCCAGGCACGCGCCGTATCTGCGCCTGTGGTTTCGCCGATGTGGATTTCATAACCGCTCACAGCGATGCCGTCGGTCGTCTGGGCCTTGCTAAGCGCCAGCCGCTTTTCCGGGTGCATGGTGGTCTCGATGTCCAAAAGGCCAAGACCGTCTACGCGACCTTGCGCGCCTTCGATGCCGTTAGGGTCATTTATGGCTTTGCCCATCATCTGATAGCCACCACAAATGCCGAGAACGTGGCTCCCCCGACGGATATGTGCGGCGAGGTCGACGTCCCAGCCTTCGGCCTTAAAGGCAATGAGGTCGGCGATAGTGGATTTCGAGCCGGGCAGGATCACAAGCTGCGCATCGCCCGGCAGCGCGCGCCCAGGCTCCACAATATCAATTTCAACCCCGGGCTCGGCTGCGAGCGGGTCCAGATCGTCGAAATTGGCGATGCGGGGCAGACGGGGGACGGCAATCTTGATGCCGCTACCCTTTGAACCCTTGAGATCCATGATGTCTTCGGCCGGTAGCTTCCATGCATCTTGAAACCAAGGGATGATGCCGAGGCTTGCCCAGCCCGTTTGTTCCGCAATCGTCGCCATTCCGTCGTGGAAGAGCGTCGTATCCCCCCGAAATTTATTGACGGCAAAACCACGGATGAGGGCGGCATCGGCTTGGGGCAAGACCGCTTTCGTGCCCACGAGCTGGGCGATGACGCCGCCGCGGTCGATGTCACCGATGAGAACAACGGGGACGTTAGCTGCCTCCGCAAAGCCCATATTGGCGATGTCGCCGGCTCGCAGATTGACCTCAGCCGGCGAACCCGCACCTTCGACAAGGAGCCAGTCGTGAGCCGCTGCGAGGCGGTGAAAGCTCTCGAGCAAAGCGGGCAAGAGCGTAGGCTTAAGCTTAGCGTATTCACGCGCTTTGGCCGTTGTGAGCCTCTTCCCCTGGACGATCACCTGCGCGCCGATCTCGCTTTCTGGCTTGAGAAGGACGGGATTCATATCCACCCTTGGCGCGAGCCCGCAGGCGCGAGCCTGGAGCGCCTGCGCGCGCCCGATCTCCCCGCCATCCTCGGTCACAGCCGCGTTGTTAGACATGTTTTGCGGCTTAAATGGCGCCACGCTCAGACCTCTGCGCGCTAACAGGCGGCAGAGTCCCGCGACAATGATCGACTTGCCTACATTGGAGCCCGCTCCCTGGATCATCAGCGCCTTGGCCATTGCCCATGAACTCCCTAGTCTTGTCCTTGCGTTGCCAGGGAGGCCCCATGAACACGCCAGCCCATCTCATCATGGGGGCCGCCGTCTTTGGCAAGCCCGAAGCGCAGCGGATTACATTCGCGGCCCTGATCGGGGCGACACTTCCGGACTTTTCGCTCTACGCGCTTGCAGGGTGGGAGTTGCTGGTGAAAGGCACGCCAGGCGACGTCGTTTTTGGTCAGCTTTATTTCAGCGATAGCTGGCAGCGGATCTTTGCTATCGACAATTCCTTCATTCTCTGGGGGCTGGCCCTGGCCGCGGCTGTCTACTTGCGGTCGGCGTGGGCGATTGCCCTCTGCGGCGCTGCGCTCCTGCACATCGCGCTCGACTTTCCGCTCCACAATGAAGATGCGCGGATGCACTTCTGGCCGATTTCGGAGTGGAAATTCTTCTCGCCGATCTCCTATTGGGACAGCAGCAGCGGCGGCCAGATCGTCGGCGTCATTGAACTTATCGCCGTGATCGGGATGACCATCTGGCTCTTTCTCCGATATCGCTCTTGGCTGTGGCGCGTTTTCTTCACGTTCCTTGCCGCGCTTCAGGTCGTGCCGTTCTTCGCTTGGTATTTCTTCTTTTGAAACAAGAAAACGCGCCCGTAGGGACGCGTTTTCTCGTTTAAGTTCGGCAACTTCTAGGCGGCTTCAGCTTGCGCAGCAGCCCGGCGCTCGCTTTCTTCGCGGCTCAGCGCGACAGAGGTGCGCACGCCTTTGGAGACAAACTCCATGAGCCCCTCGACCACGCGCTCGTTAGGGTCAATCCCGGCGCAGGACAGCACTTCGCGGCCGTCGCGGGAGCGGGCCCAACGTGCGATTTGCTCGGGGCCGTTGCCATACTTCTTGTCGTCTGCAATGGCATCATCCAGAGCAGCCAGCACGACGGCAGCAAACAGTTTGCGCGCGCGGTTGCCCTGTTCATTGTTGAAAGCAGTTCCGTCGACGAAATCCTTCATCGTGGTTCCTTTGTTATTGCTCTTGCGGTTTGGCAGCGTCCAACCC
>JBCCIW010000037.1:0-17473 GCA_039028055.1 Pseudomonadota bacterium
AACGGGCGGGGTTTTCCGGGCTTGGGCTTGCCCGAACATTTCTCCACGTCGATCGACGGGCCCGGCCAGCACAATGGTTCTACAAAGGAAGTGAGGCACTATGGATGAGGTCCTAGGCGTAGCGGCAAGCGCTGCATCCGGGGGGCTTTTCGGTCTGGTTGGCACAGCGCTCGGTCGGGTCGCGACGTTTTTTGAGAGGCGTCAGGAACATGCCCATGAACGTGCTCGCTGGGCGCATGAGGGTGAACTTCTGCAATTGCAGATGCAGGCAAACCGCGAAGAGACCGAGGCCGAGATTGCGCTCGCTGAAACCGCGGGCAGCTGGGATGGCCTGCGCGCCTCCATGATGGCAGAAGCCGCTATTGGACAGAGCTATCCATGGGTGAACGCGGTGCGCGGGCTGACGCGCCCGACCCTGACCTTTCTCCTGTGGGCGATCGCCGGGGTCATTTATTTCGGGGCCGATGCAGCTGGGCGAGACGCGATTACAGAGACTGCGACATTTGCCGCCACTGCCGCAACGCTCTGGTGGTTTGGCGACCGTGGTCCTAAGCGCGGTGAGGTCAGGGGGTGATGCCTTCATTGGCGAAGATTGCCTGCATGCCAGTGTCAACGCCGTTTACATAGTCGACATAGGTGAGTGGGGCGATGATGTCCGGCCCCAGAGGCCCGGCAGCGACGCCGAAAATGATGTTTAGCCAGAAGCAGTTGCTCCAGTCGGTGCAGCCATTTTCCCAGTCGTGGTAGCCCGTTGTGACCCAGATTCGCTTGCCGGAGTTCGGAAGTTGAAGAGCTGCGCCACCTTCAGCCCAGAATTGCGCGAAATCGCCGACTTCAGTTCCAACGACGATGGCCTGATCGCCTGCGGCTTCAAGGACAAAGGCGTGGGTAACAATGGCTGCGGAGAAGGTGCCGCCATCGCTAAGGAGGTAGATATTTCCTCCGGGTCGGACGTATTCGCGAACGCCCTGAGCGAAATTCCGTGCTTTTGTGTAGTCGCCGCCGAATGCCGAGCGCATGTCGATGACAAGATACTCGGCAGGGCTCGCTTTCAGCTGTGTTGCGAGGTCTGACAGCCATTCAGACAGGTTGCGCTCATCCTGATCGAGGATCAGACGCATACGGATATAGATACCATCGCCAGCAAGTTTATCGATCCAGTGTAACTGGTCCGGTCTTCGGCCGTAGTGACTCAGGGCGAACGTTTCTGCAGGCGGGTAGATCCAGCTATTCGGACTTTCATTTTCTCGACGAAGAGGCCTGGCGAGGGGCGCGTCATCCGGGGAGATGATGGGTGTGGCCTCTGTTTCGACTGGGAGATCGATCGTTTCTTCCGTGCCATCCGGCAGTCGCAGGATAAGCGTTATCTTGTCTGGCGAAACGGCCAGTCCTACCGCATGCATGGCATCAGGGGATGCGAGGAATGTCGGAGTATTGAAGCGAAGAAATGCCTCGTTGCCCCCGAAGTACGGATCTAGCTCTGCTACGAGGTCATCAGGATTCTGTCCATCATATGAAATGACTCTCGCGCCGAGCAGGTGCTCGAATTCATGGCGTGTGCGGATTATGTGCAATCCATCTCCAAACCAGAAAAAACGGACGGGCAGGCTGGTCAAACCCTTCAGCATGTCACTTCGGTAGAGGTTGGTATGACCATTTTCTGAAATAGCAGCCGCGCGAGCGATGGCCATGGAGAACTCCGCGTCCGTCATCGTTTCGGAATCGTTTTGCAAGTCTGTGACATAGGCCGCGAATTCTTCTGCTTCGGCGTCGGAGAAGCTTCGGTCGACGGTCGTGAGGTTCAGCAGATAGTCGAGGTCCTGAAGTCGGGCCTCAGTTTGATTGGCTGGGGGATCATAATCTGGCGTCGGTACTTTGGCATTGAATTTCCAGAAGAAAAGACCAGTCCCGATTGCGCCGGGAAGGGTGAGCAAAGCGATTATGCCAAAGGCAATCAGCAGTTTTCGTTTCATGTCGTTCCCCGAGCGGCTCCCAACTCTGAGTATCCCATTCAGGAAGCAGACATCAACAGATGCGTATCAGCATCGGCAGGGTTACGCTTCGCTTGAGCTGAGCGTACCGCTTGTCCTACTCTTGTTCCATGGCTGATGTAGGACCGTTAAACTCACTTCCAGATCCGGTGCGTCCGCAGCGTGTTATGCTATTTGGCGCGACCGGATCTATCGGGCGCGCTGTACATGCAGCTCTGATAGCTAAAGGGCATGATGTCGTCTGCTTTTTGCGTCGGTCATCCGATGTGCCCGAAGCGCTTTCAGATGCCGGGCTTCGTTTCGGTGACGTCAGCGACCTTGATTCTCTGATTGATGATGGGTTTCGTGGCGAGCGGTTCGATGCTGTCATTTCCTGCATGGCATCCCGGACGGGCGAACCTAGGGATGCCTGGGCGGTCGACTATGAAGCTCATATGATCGCGTTGATGGCTGCGAAGGCCACTGGTGTTGACCGGTTTGTTCTGCTGTCCGCCATTTGTGTCCAGAAGCCGGAACTCGCCTTTCAGAAAGCCAAGCTCGCGTTCGAAAAGGCCTTAATCGGGTCCGGCCTCGGGTATTCCGTCGTTCGGCCTACTGCGTTTTTCAAGTCGCTTTCCGGGCAGGTTGAACGCGTGATGGCCGGCAAGCCGTATTTGTTGTTTGGAGACGGAACGCGCACGGCATGCAAGCCGATCAGCGACGAAGACCTAGCGGTATTTATTGTCGAGTGTCTCACAGATCCTGATCTGCAGAATCGAATTTTGCCGATTGGTGGACCAGGGCCTGCGATAACCCCAAGAGAGCAAGGAGAGGTTCTTTTCAGATTGCTCAATAAGCCACCTAAATTCTCCAGTTTTCCTTTCTGGCTGATGGATCTCATTGCCGGTACTCTGGGGGCTTTAGGGACTGTGATTCCGCCTCTGAAATCGAAAGCTGCTCTCGCCCGGATCGGCAGATACTATGCTAGCGAGTCCATGCTGATGTGGGACGAGACAACTGGCAGTTATGATGCCGACGCAACGCCGGAGACGGGATCAGGTACGCTGTTCGATTACTATGAGGAACTGATCACTGCCGGTGGGGTCGTTGAGCGCGGTGAGCACAAGGTATTTTGATTGATGTGCCGCGCCAATTTTTGGTTGGCGGTTCGGGCAAAAGTGAGATTATTGCGTTTCAGGCCTGAAGTGAGGAACGCTGTGAGTGATTTAGCGGATTTATCGGCACGAATTAGCGATTGGCACAGGCTATCCGAGGCTGACATTCTCGACCGTTTAACGGCGGAAGCGAATATCAGCGCCGAGATGCGCGCTGAAATTTCTGACGCGGCTGAAGCCATGGTCATTGACTTGCGGGAGAATTCGAAGCCCGGCCTCATGGAAGTGTTTCTCGAGGAATACGGGCTTTCGACCGATGAGGGTGTCGCGCTGATGTGCCTGGCGGAAGCCCTGCTTAGAGTTCCAGATACCGAGACGATAGACGCTTTGATCGAAGACAAGATTGCGCCTTCGTCATGGGGGGAGCATTTGGGGCAGTCGAGCTCGTCGCTCGTCAACGCGTCGACCTGGGCTTTGATGCTTACAGGCCGGGTGCTTGATGATGAAGGATCTACAGGCGTTGCGGGCGTGTTGCACGGCGCTGTTCGGCGCCTCGGAGAACCGGTTATTCGCGCCGCTGTGATGCGGGCCATGAAGGAGCTTGGCGCGCAATTTGTCCTGGGGCAGACGATTGGTGAGGCGCAAAAACGGGCAGCAGAACTCGAGTCAAAGGGATATACGTATTCCTATGACATGCTCGGCGAGGCGGCGATTACCCAGAAAGATGCCGACAATTATTTCGTGCAGTACAAGGATGCTATCGCATCAATACGTGCTTCGGCGTCGAGCCCCGATATTCGGTCCAATTCCGGGATTTCAATCAAGCTCTCGGCGCTGCATCCGCGATACGAGGTCGGCCAGCGGGAGCGCGTGCTGTCCGAGCTGGTGCCGAAGGTGGTAGAGCTTTGTCTTCTCGCCAAGGCTGGAAATATCGGGCTCAATATCGACGCTGAAGAGGCCGCTCGCCTAGAGCTTTCGCTCGATGTGATTAAAGCGGCGTTCGCTGATTCAAGGTTGGACGGCTGGGACGGATTTGGTGTCGTGGTTCAGGCCTATGGCAAGCGAGCAGGCCCCGTTATCGATTGGTTGAACGCGCTCGCGACCAATTATGATCGCCGGATCATGGTGCGTCTGGTCAAGGGTGCATACTGGGATAGCGAAATCAAATGGGCCCAGGCTGAAGGGTTGCCCGAATTTCCTGTTTTTACGACCAAGGCAGCGACTGATATCTCCTACATATGTTGTGCGCAGAAGCTCCTGTCACTGAGGGCTAGAATCTATCCACAGTTTGCCACGCACAATGCGCACACGATGGCAGCTGTGCTGAAATTAGCGGGCGGAGAGACGGACGGGTATGAGTTTCAGCGGCTTCACGGTATGGGCGAGGCTCTTCATGATAGTGTCCTGTCGAATGCTGGGACGGCGTGCCGGATATATGCGCCGGTCGGGGTTCACGAGGACCTGCTTGCTTACCTTGTTCGGAGATTGCTCGAGAACGGAGCAAACTCGTCCTTCGTGAATCAGATTGTTGATGAGGATGTTCCTCCTTCTCTGATAGCTGCAGACCCTTTTGAGAACATCGAAGAATGTCGGATTGGGTGCGGGCCCGGTGTAGCTCTGCCCACTGACCTGTTCGGAGCCCGGCGGCGGAATTCGAGGGGTTGGGACCTCGGCTATGAGCGTGATCTTCAGAACATTATGGAGTCTCGAAACTCTTACGTGGATGTCAGCTATTCCGTTCCTGCAGAATCGACCAAACGTGAGATCTGTAGCCCCCACGACCCGGACACGCTGATTGGTTCGGCCCGGGAATACTCCCGGTCTGAAGTCACTGATTTGATCGGGAAAACAAAGCTTTGGGCCGACACCGGGACAGCGCAGAGAGCGAAAATACTGCGCCGCGCTGCTGATCTATACGAGGAACAGTTTGGCGAAATTTTTGCCTTGCTCGCGCGGGAGGCCGGAAAGACGCTCTCGGATGCAATCTCCGAATTGCGTGAGGCGGTCGATTTTCTGCGCTATTACGCGAATGAAGCGGAACGTAGAGGGAATAAGTCGCCAGTTGGTATCTTCGCGTGTATCTCGCCGTGGAATTTTCCGCTCGCAATCTTTACCGGGCAGATCGCGGCGGCGCTCGCGGCGGGCAACGGCGTTCTTGCGAAACCCGCCGAAGCGACACCGCTGATCGCTGGGCTTGCGGTAAAGTTGATGCATCTGGCAGGGGTGCCGGAAGATGTGCTTCGCCTAATACCTGGAGAAGGTGCGGTGGTTGGGGCTGAATTGACCTCAGACTCTCGCATTGGTGGCGTCTGCTTCACGGGGTCGACAGCGACAGCTCAGGCGATCCACAGGTCCATGGCGGAGCATTTATACCCTGGCGCGCCTTTGATTGCTGAGACCGGTGGTCTCAATGCCATGATCGTGGATTCGACTGCTCTGCCTGAACAGGCGGTCAGTGATATTGTCGTCTCAGCGTTCCAATCGGCCGGACAAAGATGCTCCGCCTTGCGCGTTCTGTATCTGCAGGAGGACGTTTCAGAGAAATTTTTGAACATGCTGTTCGGGGCGATGGACCAGCTCGAAATCGGTGACCCATGGAAGTTTGAAACGGATGTCGGTCCTGTCATTGATGCCGCTGCCCAAGCAAAAATCGACGCGCATATTTCTGAAGCGCGGGCGGATGGGCGTGTGCTGAAAGAAATGGCGCGTCCGCAGGATGGGTGCTTTGTTGGCCCCACGGTTATTCGCGTTGATGGGATCGAAGATCTAACTGAGGAGGTTTTTGGGCCCGTCCTGCATGTAGCGACATTCGACCCTGCAGATCTCGAGCGCATAACTGAAATTATCAACAATAGCGGTTATGGCCTGACCTTCGGACTTCATACCAGGATCGATGACCGTGTTGAAGATATTACGCGGAGTATTCGTGCGGGGAACATATATGTAAACCGAAATCAGATTGGAGCGATTGTCGGGTCTCAACCGTTTGGTGGTGAGGGCTTGTCAGGGACCGGACCAAAAGCTGGCGGCCCGCTCTATCTTGATCGCTTTTATGCAGCCCAATCAGATGGAATGGGGGGTAGCGCATCTGGACCGGCTGTGAGCCCGGAGACGCTTCAGGCTGCATTGGACGCGTTGCCTGATCCCTCGAACAAGCGCTTGTCCTCTGAAGACCTGCCGGGGCCCACTGGAGAGTCGAATCGATTGTCGATCTTTCCGCGCGGGCGCGTGCTCTGCCTCGGTCCTGGATTCGAACAGGCAAAGCGACAGGCTGAAGCTGTTGAAGCCCGCGGCTGCCGTGCGCTCGTCGTTGCTGAAGATGCTAAAAGTGGATTTGCCGGATGTGTATCGCCGGACGTGCTCACGAGCCTCGAGGGCATTGACCTGGTCGCGTGGTGGGGGGATGAGGAGACGGCGCGAGCTTATCGCAAAGCGCTTGCCGCTCGCCGCGGTGCTATTTTGCCCCTGATTACCGGGTCAAACCTCGGTGAGTATTGTTTGCGTGAGCAGCATATTTGCATCGATACGACAGCGGCTGGGGGCAACGCGTCGCTTCTGGCAGGTGTCGATCAGGCGGGGTCGCATATTCAGGATACGGCTGCGGTTGATAAGCCGTCTCTCGAAACGGTTTAAGCGCGCGCGAATACCCACTCGCCAGCGACCATTGTACGTTTTACCAGTCCGCGCAGCTCGCGACTGTCAAATGGCGAATTGGTCGATCGGGAAATGAGGTGCTCGCTATCGCATTCCCAGGTGACGTTCGGGTCGAAGAGTATGAGGTCTGCAGGTGCGCCTTTGGCAAGTCTGCCCTGGGGCAGTGAAAAGAGATCAGCCGGGCCGCTTGTCAGAAGGCGGACGGCCTGGAGGAGATCGAAATGCCTTTGATGGGATAATGTGATCATCGCGGGAAGGAGGGTTTCGAGGCCCGCTGCTCCGAAGCTCGCTTCCTCAAATGGCAGACGTTTGTCTTCCGGAGGCTGAGGGTCATGGGCAGAGACGATGGCGGAGATAGTGCCGTTTCCTGCTGCCTGTATAAGCGCCTGGCGGGCTGTTTCTGACCGAAAGGGAGGCGAAACCTTGCAATAGGTCAGATAATCGCCGACGTCAGCTTCATTGAAGAACAGATGGTGTGCGCCGGCCGTGCAATATATGTTTGCGCCTCGTGCATTAGCGGCCTCGATATCTGACAGGACTTCCGGTGTGGACACCTGATCCATGAGCAGGGTTGCGCCCGAATTCTCCGCCAACAGAATATCCCGCCGACCGGCAGTGATTTCTGCGTCATGCCCGATGCCCGATAGGCCCATCTTCGCTGAAAGTGCCCCAGCATTCATGACGCCTGACCCTGCCAAATCGTCATCTATTGGGCGTGTGGAAACAATCGCGCCAACGCTTGCCGCATATGTCAGTATGCGTTTCATCGTGCCAGCATTTGAAATGCTGGATTCCCCATTGGAGAAGTAGAGTGCGCCTGCTTCGCTCATAAGGCCGAGTTCCGCCATGGCGTTGCCGGCCAATTCCCGGGTCAGTGCGCCGATGGGATAGATTCGGTTTTTGCCTCTTGCCGTGCCGCGACGGGCGATGAACTCCACAAGGGCGACATCATCGATCACCGGATTGGTATCGGGCATTATTGCCATGGTCGTGATCCCGCCTGCGACAGCGGCGGCGCTTGCAGTCGCAATGGTTTCGCGCTGTTCTTCGCCTGGCTCACCCGTCTTTACACGGAGGTCTATCAGGCCTGGCGCAAGACAAAGCCCGGCGGCATCTACGATTTCGGCGTCGGTCGGCGCGCTCAGTTTCTGTCGCGTCTCAACTATTTTGCCGTCAACGACGAGCACATCACCTGTTTCATCTCGGTCGTTGGCCGGGTCGAGAATGCGGGCTCCATGTATAATTGTCTTACTCATCGCGCACTCCCAGCGAGTACATGGAGCACGGCTTCCCGCACAGCTACGCCCATTTCGACCTGTTCTGTGATGACGGACTGTTCCCCGTCGGCGATGGCGCTTTCGATTTCGATTCCACGGTTCATTGGCCCTGGGTGCATCACCAGAGCGTCCCGGTTCGCAAGGCTTAGCCGGTCCGCTGTCAGACCATAGAACCGGAAATACTCCCGTCGGCTTGGAAGGTAAGCTCCATTCATCCGTTCGAGCTGAAGACGTAGCATCATGACAATGTCGGCCCCCTCAAGGGCTTCATCAAATTTGCTGGTGGCGATATCTGCCCCCCAGCTTTCCGTGCCCTTTGGCATCAATGTCATCGGCGCGACCAGACGCACCTTTGCACCAAGAGCTGCAAGTGCCAGCGTGGTTGAGCGGGCGACCCGTGAGTGTGTGACGTCGCCGCAGATGACGACCGTCAGTCCATCGATGTTGCCTTTATTCCGGCGAATGGTGAGCACATCGAGGAGAGCCTGAGTGGGATGTTCGTGGGTGCCATCACCAGCATTTATGACGGCGCAATCGACCTTCCGGCTCAGAAGCTTTACGCCGCCAGATGAGGAGTGACGGATGACAAGCGCGTCAGGCCGCATGGCATTGAGCGTGACGGCCGTATCGATGAGCGTTTCGCCTTTTTTCACAGAAGAGGACGCGACGGGCATGTTGATGACGTCTGCCCCGAGACGCTTGGCCGCGATTTCGAAGCTCGATTGCGTCCGGGTGGAATTCTCGAAGAAGAGGTTGACGACCGTCTTCCCGGCAAGCACCTGATCCGGGCGTTTGGCTTCTCGCGTCAGGTCCGCATATTTTTCTGCGAGATCGAGCAGAAGACTTATGTCTTTGGAAGAGAGTCCATCAATGCCGAGCAAGTGTCGGTGGGGAAAATCGCTTAACTGGTCAGCTTCCGGCATGGATTCCGTATCCTGATTTTGCGCGGTTTAGTTCGCCTCGCTCTTCAGGGCAAGGGGGTGATGCAATCTGAGTGATTGAAACACTTAGATCATCACGGAGAAGTCTGCTCCGATACCTTGAAACTTACTTCTGATGTTTCAGGCTGCTTCAAGCTTGCGTTTTGAGCGAGAGAGCGAGTGATGGGTGGCACCTGTTCGTTCTTCGACCTTTGCGAGCGATTGACGGCAATGGCGCTGATATCGCTTACCGTTCAGCTTCAGATCCATGATGAGAAGCCCGCGCCGGGGCAATGGAAACCAGCGATCAATGTCCAGGCCACATCTTAAGAGATCAGGCACAGGGATCGTATCGAGGAAGGTGATGTGATTCAGCAAAGAAAGAGAGACTGCTGTCATGTGCAGGAGACGTTTATCTTCGTCCATCATTGCTGTGAGATCGACAGAGTACACGTCGGTTTTTGGCAGTTTTCCCGTCAGGAAGAGCTGAGTCAGGAAAAATGCTCCCGCAGCGGGTAGGAAGAACACAGCTGATCTCGGTGTGATCGACAGAATGCGCCCGCCGTCAGATAGATATGGCACTTCAGGACGATCCCGGCGCATCACATATCCTGTGCAATTCACGATTAGGCTGCCGGCTGGAACGGGGCGGGTTTCTCTGCTTCGCAGGATAAGCTGCGGGCCAGCTGGTGTGTCTATAACATCCTCAATGTAGTCCGAGATAATGTCTTGTAGATGGTGTTCTGCCGTCTCAAGTTCTTCTTCGGAAAGGTAAGCGAACAAGTGGCCAAGACCTGAGTTCCTGAGACTGATCGCATAGGTATCGTGGAAGTATTCGTAGGCGTCATTTTCATTGGTGCCATCGAACTCCATGGCGACGTTTCGAAAGGACCGCACGAAGAGATCGCCGTCGATCCATCGGCTTAGACCCCTGGGATGGGCGCTTTCGCGCCGGGTAAAGGACACGCCTTTCCCGTTGATCAGAATTGTTTTCCGATTTGGGGCGACTTTGGCGAGCCAGCCAATCGTGTCGATGCCGGTCTTACCACCCCCCACGACGTAAATCGGGGTGTCGCTCTCCATATAGACATGATCTTGCAGCTGCTCTGGCGTCGTAGAGATGACGGCCGAACTCTGCAATTTGAGAGGCTCGCTTACCGGAATGTCCGAGGCGGACGCGTCTATCAACTTTTCTGCCATAACGCGCACAGTCTCGCCGGTTTCAAGAGATTTGCAGGTGACCTCTACGCCGTCCGGAGTTTCCTCAGAGCTCACCATTTCATGGCTATACAATTCTGTAAGGTCGATCCGATTGCGTAAGCGGTTGACGCAACTGCGCAGGTGTTCGTTGACCTCTGCGCCTGTTGGTAAATATGCGGGGGGTCTTTTCGGCTCCCAGGCAAGATTTCCTACGGTAAACATGCGATGTGGCTGATGGAGACGCACATGGTCGTAGGTGTTATTCCACATTCCACCGGCGCCGACGTTGCGGTCGATCAGGATAACCTTGTCGGTCTTCTTCAGCTTATCCGCTGCGACGAAGAGAGCGTTCAAGCCTGATAGACCCGCGCCTACGATGCAAAGCTTGCACGATACTGCATCCGACATGGCTTTTCCCTCTAGCTAATGGACATAGCTAAGAAGCCAGCTAGTTGAAAAGCAAGCCATGGCAACAGCCAGGGGAATATTTCGTCTAAGCGCTTTTCAGCGCGCTGTCATTTGCTGCGCCAGCAGATTGGTCTGTGATATCGGCGGGTCTGGCGTCTTGGATCAGATGTTTTTCGACGCGATCCGGTTCTATTGCCGGTGCGTAATGCAGTCCCTGGGCAAACCGGCAACCCAGCGCTTTCAACATTTCATGCTGTTCAGCGGATTCTACACCTTCAGCGACGACTGTTATTCCAAGTGCTCTAGCAAGTTGCAGGGCAGCATTCACAATGATCGCATTGCTCTGATCGGACAGGTTCTCAATGAAAAAGCGGTCGATTTTCAGCGTTTCAATTGGCAGGGCCTGCAGATAACTCAGCGAAGAATAGCCTCGCCCAAAATCATCCATCGCGATGGAAACGCCCATTGCGCTGAGGTGTGCGAGCGTCCTCGCTGTTTTCTCCGGTTCTGCGATTAAGACAGATTCCGTAATCTCCAGCTCGAGCAATTCCGGTGAGAGTTTTGCGGCATCGAGGGCCATGCGAACATTGTCGGTGTAATCAGATCTGCTGAGCTGGATTGAAGAGACATTCACCGCCACACCTACCGGATTTACACCTTCAATCTGCTGCCATGCCGCGGCATCCTGGCAGGCTTGCCGTAAAATCTGCTCACCGAGTTCGTCTATCAACCCGCATTCATCGGCCACTGAGATGAATTCACCTGCAGGCACATCTCCAAGTTCTTCGTCATGCCAGCGTGCGAGGGCTTCCAGAGCTACTGTTTTCCCGGTTTTAAGGTCAACTTTCGGCTGATAGTGCGGACGGACGTCGCCGTTTTGTAGGGCGAGATGCAAACGCTCTCTCACCATCAATCTTTTCCGATGCCTGTCTTCCATCGCGATCTGAAATTCGCAATTGCGGTTCCGGCCGAGCCGCTTGGCAGCGTAAAGTGCCAGATCAGCGCGCGTCAGCAGATCTTCTGCCGACTTAGCGTCCTCGGGAAAGCGGGCCCGTCCTACCGAACATGATGTGGTGAGTTTCAACTCGCCAAGTTCGAAGGCCTCTTCAAATATGCTAGTAATCATATCGCCCGAGATTGTCGGGCGGCCAGAGCCAGCGAGCACAAGAAATTCATCGCCGCCCAGACGCGCGATCATATGCTCCGTTCCAACCCTATTGCGCAGACGTTTTGAGACTTCGATTAGAAGAGCGTCACCGATTGAGTGTCCGTAGGCATCATTTATGTCCTTGAACTTGTCGAGATCGATGAGAAAGACATCGCAGATATCTTCGTCGGTGTTGAGGCTATCAAGTTTTTCATTTGCCGCGAGGCGATTTTTTAGACCTGTCAGCCCGTCTATCCTGGCAGCTTCGGTCGTGCGCCGAAGCAGTCGTCTAAGCGCTGTATCGATCCGGTGATGGTGGGCAACCATAGCTGCCGTCGTGAAGCTTAGCGATGTGGAGACAATCGCAAGCATCATTGCCCGGGAAATCAATTCTGCGGTTCCAACTGAGCCGTGAAGACCGATCCAGAGCAAGGTTATGATTGCAAGCACATTTGCAATACCAGCGAGGATAATGTCGCGCACACCAAGAAGTAGTCCGGCTCCGACCGGCAGCAATAGGAGCAGGTAACTCGTATGATGGGAAATGCCTCCGGAGATCATTAGGTCGCTCCAAAGGCCGAATGACGCCAGCGCCATCCAAATCTGCGCATGCAGGTTGATCTGGGTGCCCTGCTTTGCGGCGCGGAAGCTTATCGCGAATGCGATTATTGCGACGATGCCGAAATTGAAGTGGATGATTCCATTCCAATTCGGTTCCACGATCAGTTCGATCGTGCTGACGATGGCGGTTATTGTGATTGCCAGAACGTTGCCGGTAATCAGGCGTCTACGCTGCGTTTCTGACAGGGAAGATATACGCTCGTCATCCTCCGGCCGAAACGAACTGGCCAATTCCAATAATCCAAATGCCACGTGATCCACCGCCCAGCTTTGACTACTGAATAGCGAAAACGAGCGAAATTTCTATTGAGACGCGCCTAGGAACCGCCTGTTTCTATTAAGCTTTTATAAAGCACCAGAAACCGACCAACGGTCTGCCTGATCATGCAGTATTCGCCAGGCGATCTATGGCGGTCTGCAAGATCACTGCTGCTGCAGAGGCGTCGATCAGTTCGGCCCGGCGAGCGCGAGAGAGATCAGCCTCGAGCATCGCACGTTCTGCCTCTGCAGATGACATCCGCTCATCCTGAAGGGCAATTGGTAAGTTTCTCGATTTCAGGACATTTCGTGCGAACGCACGTGCTGACTGGGCGCGAGGGCCTTCAGATCCGTCCATGTTCAGGGGCAGGCCGATGACAAGGCCAACAGCGCTCCGATCATCATACTCGGAAAACAGAGATTTTAGATCTTCATCCAGCTTCTTTCGCATGACCGTTTTTACGGGGGATGCGATTAAGCGCAGGGCGTCGCACGCGGCCAGGCCAAGCGTTTTAGAGCCTGGATCAATGCCAATCAGTGCGCCTGACTGCGGCAGGTCCGTTAAATCAACAATTGCCATCGCGATGTCTTAGCTGTTTCAGTGCTTGATCGCCAGCGCAGGGCGGCGTATCGCGGTGCACTCGAACAATGGAGACCTCGAAATGAGCGTCACGAAGGATGATGTGAAGAAGGTAGCGCGTCTCTCGCGCATCGCTGTGGATGAAGGTCGGCTGGAAGATCTGGCGGGTGAGCTGAACGGCATTCTCAACTGGATCGAGCAGCTGAATGAGGTTGATATCAGTGATGTTGAGCCGATGACCTCAGTCGTCGAAGCCAGCCTGCCGATGCGCGATGATCTGGTGACCGATGGTGACAAGGTTGGCGATGTTCTCGCCAACGCGCCGAAGTCTGAAGACGGCTTCTTCATCGTGCCGCGGTCGGTGGAGTAGGGGGCGGCGATGTCGGAACTTACCCAACTAACCCTCGCTGCTGCCCTCGACGGTCTTGAAAAGAAGACATTTTCGTCCCGCGAGCTGACGGAAGCGTTCATCGGAGCTGTTGAAACGGCTAATCCGCAATTGAACGCCTATGTGGTGCAGACGCCTGAAAAGGCTCTGGAAATGGCCGACGCGTCGGATACGCGTCGCGCAAAAGACGAAGCCGGTAAGCTTGATGGCGCGCCTCTTGGCATAAAGGATCTCTATTGTACCAGGGGTGTGCGGACGACGGCCTGTTCCGCGATTCTCGGTGAGTTTACGCCGCCCTATGAATCAACCGTCACTCAGAATCTCTGGGATGAAGGCGCGGTGATGCTCGGCAAGCTCAATATGGATGAGTTTGCTATGGGATCGTCCAATGAGACGTCGGCGTTTGGATCAGTGGCGAACCCCTGGCGTAGAAATGACGGTGCAAATGCAACACTGACCCCCGGTGGGTCTTCGGGTGGGTCTGCAGCAGCGGTGGCGGCCGATCTGTGTCTTGGTGCGACGGCGTCCGACACGGGTGGCTCTATTCGTCAGCCTGCGGCGTTTACGGGTACTGTGGGTATCAAGCCGACCTATGGCCGCGCAAGCCGATATGGCATGGTGGCGTTTGCGTCCTCGCTTGATCAGGCCGGACCGATCGCGAAGACTGTTGAGGATGCGGCGATCTTACTTGAGGTGATGTGCTCTCATGATGAAAAGGATTCCACATCGCTGCCAGTTGAGACGCCTGACTGGCGCTCGGATGTCTCTAAACCGATCAATGGCATGAAGATCGGTATACCGAAGGAATATCGTATCGACGGGATGCCAGAGGAAATCGAAGCCCTTTGGCAGCAGGGGATCGCATGGCTGAAAGCCGAAGGCGCTGAGATCGTAGATGTGTCCCTTCCTCATACGAAGTATGCGCTGCCGGCCTATTACATTGTGGCTCCGGCCGAGGCCTCGTCGAACCTCGCTCGCTATGACGGGATGCGGTACGGCGCGCGCGTTGATGGCGAAGACCTGACTGCGACCTATCAAGGAACACGAGGCGACGGCTTTGGAGCAGAGGTCCAGCGGCGATTGATGATCGGAACGTATGTGCTTTCGTCCGGCTATTACGATGCCTACTATTTGCGCGCGCAGAAGGTCCGTACAAAGATTCTGCAGGACTTCCAAAATGTCTTCACCGAAGTAGACGCTTTGCTGACTCCGGCGACACCTAGCGCTGCCTTTGCCTATGGCGAGCGGTCCGATGATCCGGTTGCGATGTATCTGAACGACGTCTTCACGGTGACGGCGAACCTGGCCGGTCTGCCGGGTATTTCAGTGCCTGCTGCGCTGGATGGACAAGGCTTGCCGCTTGGGCTGCAGGTGATTGGGAAGGCACTCGATGAGGCCGCTTGCTTCAAAGTCGGCGCGGCGATTGAGCGGGCGGCCGGGTTCAGCGCGAAGCCCGACAAGTGGTGGTAATACATCTGAATCAATCGTAGATTGGTCCCTGATGTCGCGTCCTTACGCTCTTCTGTTATATTTATTGGCGGCTTTGCTGATCGTAGGCGGATCGGTTTACTTAGTTCTTGATGAGAGCGCTCGGTATGCCGGCTCTATGATTGTATCCGGTTTGTCATTGCTGCTTATGCTTTTGGTGAATGGTGGAAGGCGTTTGTTTTCAGACACGGAAGAGTCGGATGGATCTGATATTTCCAAGACGCTCACGGCGCTTATGTTTGGTCGTTTAAGGCATTACGCGATATTCAGAGAAGTTGGTCCGTTGCGTGAGAAAAGCGCCTTAGAACAAAACATGGAAGCTCGAGAAGCTAAGATGCATATGCTGCGAGAGAGAATTGCGGCACGTGAGGCCAGAGCCTCAGAAGACGAATAGCAGGTTTTACGAATGAACAATCAAACCAGAATCGGTTTGGCGCTTGTCGGCGGGGTTTTCGCCGTCGTGCTGTTGTACATCTTTGTCGGTGTGTTCGGCGTTGGTGTGGGACTTGTCGGCGTTATGGTTGGTTTGTTTGTGATAAGAGGTGGTGATCTTTTTCAGATTGGTGGTTTGACTAGCAATAGTGTCGATCAGCGTATCGCCGAGCGGCGGCAGCGTGTGGAACGGGCCGCGAGACGCCAAGGGTCTGGCGAGATCGTCAAAGCACCTGATGATGAAGGTGCTGACGACCCAACGCCCGACCTTGAAGATTTCTGGACCCTGCCGAAGTCCGGTCCGCGGGTGACGCTGTTCAATTCTGCATGGACATGGACAGCTATCATTTACCTCCTAATCGTCATTGTGGCTTGGAACACGGCGATGCAAGGCGGGATACAATTGTTGGGAGGTTGGAAGGGGCCCGCGATTCTCGCCGCGTTGATCTATCCTGCGTTTCGAGTTGGCCTGTTGATTTCGCGTTACCTGAAGCAACGCTCTCCCGACCGCACGACCGATGCCGTATCCGTTTTGACGGGGCGGAAGGGCAAGGAGCCGCAGCCTGGATCAATTGAGGCCCGGATGGCTGAGCGCCGAGCACGCGTTGCGAAAGCGAAGGAAGAGGGGCGACTTTAACGACGTTTCGCGGGTTTGTCTTTCGCCGGGTCTAGCATCTGATGGTTACGCAAGTGATGTGGATGCGGCCTGTGACCGCCTGGGCCATCGCGCTGGGTGATGCGTGACATGAATATGCCGGTCGCAATCAGGCCGCCTAGCGCCGCTGGGAAAACGCATACTAGCAGACCAAATAGCATAGGAATATCGATGCTGTGGTCGCGCAAATTAAAAAGGATGACAGCGTAGCTCACTGCGCCGAGCGCGAAGCCTGTTCCGAAGCCCACAATAATGTGTCGCAGCAGTGATCTGACGATCGGCCGTTCGGCATCCTGCGCATGATCAAGCATCATTTTGAACGGCACGGTCGCATTTCCTCCGAGTTGATTCATAACACGATGACGGTTTGTGGCAAAAGGACCGATAGACGACCCTCGACAGGGAAACCTGTTTCGCTCTAAGAGCTTTTTTCGATGTATTTACGGAGTGTTCGATGTCGGACCGCACGCCCTACCGCCTGACCGGAGCGACCGGTGAATGGGAAATTGTCATGGGGCTCGAAGTCCATGCGCAGGTGGCCTCGAATGCGAAGCTTTTTTCCGGGGCGTCGACAGCCTATGGCGCTGACCCAAATACGAATGTCTCGCTTGTTGATGCGGCGATGCCCGGCATGTTGCCCGTGATCAACCAGAAATGCGTTGAGCAGGCGGTGAAGACGGGGCTTGGGCTCAAAGCCGAGATCAACAAATTCTCTCGCTTCGACCGGAAAAATTATTTCTATCCGGACTTGCCGCAAGGCTACCAGATTTCTCAGTTTGCCCATCCGATTGTCGGCGAGGGTGAGATCGAGGTGGATGTGGAGCCCGCCCATGGCGGTGAGGCCTACACCATCACTGTGGGCATTGAGCGGCTGCACCTGGAGCAGGATGCGGGCAAATCCATCCACGATATGTCGCCGACGGAAACCTATGTCGATCTCAACCGCTCCGGCGTCGCGCTCATGGAGATCGTGTCGAAGCCCCATATTCGTTCGCCCCTTGAAGCCGCCGCCTATGTGCGCAAGCTCCGCTCTATCGTCGTCGCCCTCGGCACCTGCGATGGCGACATGGAGAAGGGCAACCTCCGCGCCGATGTAAACGTCTCTGTCTGCCGCCCGGGCGACTATGAAAAGTTCCGCGAGACGGGCGACTTCTCCCACCTCGGCACGCGGTGCGAGATCAAGAACATGAACTCCTTCCGCTTCATTCAGCAGGCGGCGGAGTATGAGGCGATGCGCCAAATCGAGATCATCGAGGGCGGCGGTGAAGTTGATCAAGAAACCCGGCTCTTCGATGCTGACAAGGGCGAGACGCGGTCCATGCGTTCCAAGGAAGACGCGCACGATTACCGCTATTTTCCG
>JBCCIW010000038.1:0-17368 GCA_039028055.1 Pseudomonadota bacterium
CGTTAGTTCCCAGAACAAGAAAAGGCTCATGAAGTCGCCGACGAAAGCAGCCGAAACCGCAGCACCAGCATATATCAGAGCAGCGGAATCCTGAACGCGATCATCTTGATGAAGCGCATAAATACCATTCAAAATCGCTGCAATAAGGAAGGCGATGCCAAAAATGAAATTTAGGCCGTCAACACGATAGAAAACGAGATCCATACCCATGGTCGAAACAGAGGCGAGATCGATTTCGTGAGGTGATGACAAAAGGATAACTCCAGCGACAAGAGGAGTACCAATCGCAAGTATTTGCCTGATGCGCTGCTGCGGAGAAAGCGCTGCCAGGCAGCCTCCGAGAATGAGGAAGAGTCCAGGATTTATCGTGGCGAAATCGATCACCGATCGCCCTCCTCATCATCGGTGTCACCGTAGAAATTTTCATTCCGTCGCAACAATCGTCCGAGCGGCCACCCCATCAGAACTACAGATGAAAAGGCTGCAAACCCATAGAGAGCGTAAAACCCGGTAATACCCTCAATATCCTCTTTATAATGACGATCCACGACGACATCAGCAGCCAGCAAAATTACGGATAGGGCGGCAAGTCCCCAAAAGATAAGGGATCCTGTCGCCTTTGCCTCAACCCACCCGAAAAGACCAATGGAAACTGGGTCAGAGCTATCGATTACATCCTCAGTATCGTGATCAGACATAATTAGACTGTCCCTGTAATCGGTAAGATGAAATTGGCCACGGCCCCCATAAAGAAGAATAAGATCACGGTACCAGCTGCGGTGATAACCGGCGCAATCACCACTAGCTTCGGAGCGCCTTCAGGACGCTTATAGGGTGCCGGCTCTGGAGAATCGATGGGAGCGAACAAGGCGAGGATGGGAATTGGGAGCAGATATGCAATATTAAGCAGTGACGAAAGTAATAGCACCCAAACAACATACATTTGATCTGCTTCGACCGCGCCCAACAACAATTGGAACTTGGGCCACCCACCTGCCAGGGGAGGAATACCAATAATGGAAAGAGACGCGACAAAAAACGCTCCAAAAATCCAAGGCATTCGTTTTCCGAGACCGCGCATTTGTGAAATTTCGGTCAGGCCCGTCGCCACATAGATAGCACCAGCGCACATGAAAAGCGTGATCTTGCCCATGGCATGCGCGGCTACCTGTAGACTGCCTCCCAGAAATCCAGCCTGGGTCGCCAGCATCGCCCCTGCAGTTACATAAGCAAGTTGCCCAACAGTCGAATATGCGAGCCGAGCTTTAAGATTATCCTTTGTTATTGCAATCAGTGAAGACGCCACAATCGTAAAGCAAGCAACACCCAACACAAAATCCGTAGCAGGTATTTCTTGTAATAGATCAAGGCCGAACACGTATGCTGCTACTTTCAGCATCGCAAAAACGCCAGCTTTCACCACGGCAACGGCATGCAGCAAAGCAGAAACTGGTGTAGGAGCGACCATAGCATTTGGAAGCCAGAAATGAAACGGCATCAAGGCAGCTTTACCTATTCCGAATACGAACAATAAAAGCAAAACACTCGCCACAAAGGGATCGATGTCTTCGCCGAACACTCCACCCGGAGTGAAATCGAGAGATCCAGCGATCGTCGCCGTACCGGCAATTGCAATGAGAAGAAGACCTATTGAAGTTCCCAAAAGGGTCAACAAATATATTTGTGCCCCGCGCTGCGCGGTCTGGTCCCCCTTGTGGGCTACTAGCGGATATGTCGAGATTGTAAGTATCTCGTAGAATATAAACAGAGTGAACAGGTTGCCCGCGAGGGCCACCCCTATGGTTCCAAGGAGCGCGATAGCAAAACACATGTAGAAGCGTGTTTGATTGCGCTCACGATTACCCCTCATATATCCGATAGAATAGAGCGAATTGACGATCCACAGACCACTTGCAATCAAGGCGAACAAGCCCCCGAGCGGCTCGAGTTTAAATGCAAAATCAAGACCGGGCGCAGCACTTCCAAGGTACAACGAAGTCGCATCCCCGTCGCCCATACCCGCAACAAGCAAAACAACGCCACCAAATAGAGCAGCGGCTCCCGTAAGCGTGGCAGTTTCTCGCAAGTCTGGAACGGAGTCGAGTAAATAGATAGCAACCGCAGTAACGACCGGTATAGCAAGGACAATGAGAAGCAGGGTCTCCGAACTCATTGCTGCACCCTCGGCACAGTGCTCAAAACACCAGCAGCGGCATCCGTCAGCCCGATGAGAGATTCAGATTGAATGCCGAACCAAACAGTCGCCGCGGTCAGAATCCAAAGAGGAACAAGCAAGATCAGTGGAGCTTCCTGACGCACTTTTCTGGGATTAGCCGGAGGTTGGAAAAACACTGCCTGCAATACTCGCCCGACATAAATCACCGCAAGAATACTAGCGGCCAGAATTACCATTGCAGCAAATTCCCACCCCCGATCCAACATGGCTGTGAGCAACAGCCACTTGGACTGGAAGCCCGCTGTGAGCGGCATCCCAATCAATGAAAAACCCGCAATTGCAAAAGCCGTCATTGTAAGTGGTGCTGCCCTGCCCAGACCAGCGAAGTCGCTGACCCGCGTTCCTTGATAGGTTAGCACAATGCCAGCCACGGCCATAAAGAGTGCGCCTTTAAGCAGAGAGTGACTCACCAAGTGGAAAAGACCGGCCGAAAGCCCTGCGGCCGTTCCCATAGAAATGCCCAGCAAAATGTAACCAACCTGTGCAACCGATGAATAAGCGAGCATGCGACGGACGTCGCTCTGAAATATCGCCTGAAAAGAACACGCTAGCATCCCGATCATTGCGAGAGGAGCCAATAGAAAAACAAAATCTGTTCCTGGTTGGAATATATCTGTACTGAATACCGTGTAGAGAAAGCGAACAAGAGCATAGATAGCCACTTTTGTTGCCGTGGCAGATAAGAACATTGTCACGAAGCTAGGTGCGTAAGCATATGCGTTTGGAAGCCATAGGTGCAGCGGCCATGCGGCGGCCTTAATGCCAAGCCCCACCATTATGAATGCAAAGGCAGCCTGAACAGTGCGATTTGATCCGGATTCGTTCAGTTGCACCGAAATATCCGCCATATTCAATGTACCCGTCGCGGCATAGAGAAATCCGACCCCAATAACGAAAAACGTCGCACCGATCGTACCCATAATCAGATAGTTGAATGCTGCTGGAAATGCTCGTCGATCGCGATTCCCTCCCAATGCTACGAGCACGTATGTTGCTATGGAACTAATTTCTAGGAAGACGAAAAGATTGAAAGCGTCACCAGTAATGGCGACACCCGCAAGGCCGGTAAAACAGGTGAGATAAGCGGCATAGAAAAGCGCTCGTTTTTCCTGCCGCACCTCTGCCGCTACAGTGGGCCAAGAAAACAAAGCCGCTAGAAAACCAATCCCTGTAATCACCAACAGGAAAAGCACATTGAGCGCATCCACACGAAATTCGATTCCAAGTGGTGGAGACCACCCTCCGAGCGCGTAAGAAATGACCCCGCCAGGAACCGTTTGAACCTGTCCAAGCAGGAGGAGCGCGCTCAGCGAAGACACAGCTGTCGCAGCAACAGAGATTATCCAACCTGATCTGCCATTTGGCATAAAACTGCATACACCTGCGGCGACTAACGGAATAATCACCAACAACACCGGGGCATGACGCAGCATCAATTCAGGCGAAGAGCTTAATAGAGTCTCAAGCATTATTCACCCCCAGCTACGACTGGGTCATCAGCATCTTGAGCGTCAGCAATAGCTATATCCTTATCCCGAACTTCATCGCTTTCAATTGTCCCATAAGCTTCGCGAATACGAACAACGATGGCGAGCCCAACTGACAGAGTTGCGACACCAACAACGATCGCCGTTAAAATCAAAACATGAGGTAGTGGATTTGAATAAACTTCCTGAAGATCTGTCAAAGCGAGCTGCGGTGATCCCAAGGACACAGGCTCAAAATCGTTAGGCGACAATGAGTCTATTGGGTTTGAGTGATTCGAGGTTAGAGAATCTGCATCGCCAACGCGCACTTCGATCCCAGCGGTTTCAGTACCAGAATCAGGGTGCGCCGCATTTTCATCATGGGTACCGTCAGACTCGGGAATACTTGCTGCATCCGCTCCAACATGGGAACCTCCGTGAACGTCGGCACGCCCGTAGGTATCTTTGCCGAAATAAATTGGAGCGCTGCCCCCGGCAACTTTTCCAAGTGTAATATAAAAAAGAAAAACCGAGGTCTGAAAAACCGACAGGCCAACGAGACGTTTGATAAGGTTGGTCGATTGGTAGGTAATGTATAATCCAACCATCATCAGTCCGATGATCGCCCAATAATTAGCGCGTCCGAGGATGAACTCTATCATGCTGCTACCAGTCCTCGTCTCGGATCTCTGCAACACGCCCGGCAAATGCGTAAAAGATCGTGACCATGGAACCGGCGACGGTGAAAAGAACACCAAGCTCGATCAGCAATATACCAAGATGCTGTCCTGCGTGTCCTCCCTCTTCCTCTTCTAGTAGATAATCATAATCGAGATAATCACCACCATTCAGCAAGGCCCAAAAGCCAACCGACGCGAAAAGTAACAATCCTATTGATGCCACTCCGCGCGCAAACACAGCCGGGATAGCTTCAAGCGCTGCTGGTACGCCAAAAATAAGTGCGTAGAGAATGACTGCGACCGCCAAGATAACCCCAGCCTGGAAGCCACCACCGGGCCCATAATCACCATGGAACTGCACATAGAAGGCGAATACAACGATTATAGGAATCAGAAACTTGGAGACAACTCGAAGTATCACATGCGGATCGTTCATTACTTCGATCCCGTTTTGGTTTTCGACTTTGAGGAGGACAACGAGCGCTCACCGAATCCGAGTAGCAGAGCGACGGCGACGCCAGCCGCAAAAATCACAGCTGTTTCACCTAAAGTATCAAAACCTCGATAGCTTGCCAGAACCGCCGTAACGACATTCGGCACACCAATCTCTGACCCCGTACGCGCGAGATATTCTGCGCCGACATTAGAATTAGCTGGCGATGTCACAGAGCCCAGGGCAGGCAAATCAATCGTAGCGTAGATCAGCATTGTTCCGGTGGCGAAACAAACAAGTAGAGCTGCTACATTCGTCAGACTACGCTCTTCTTTGGCCGTTCGTGAAGTCAGCAACATTGCACCCAGCATAAGAGCTGTTGATATTCCAGCACCAACGGCAGCTTCGGTGAAAGCAACATCGACGGCATCCAGAGCCACAAACCAGGCAGCGGACACCAGTGAATAGGTCCCCGACAACATGACGATGGCAAATAAGCTTCGAAGACGGATAATCGCGACTGCGATAACAAACAGCATGCCAAGCAAGCCAACACTGATTAGCTCAGCACCAATGCTCATTTATTGGTTTCTCCCAATTCGTCATTGGCTTGCCCTACGAGGCCAGTTTGTGGCTCAATTTTCGCTGTATGAGCCGCATTGGCGACTGCATGAGTTGCTGCAGGGCTCGTTATGAACAGAAAAACGCCAATCGCGAGCACCTTGATAACAACGTACCCAGTTGGGCTAAGAAGCGCCATCCCGAGCACAAGCGACAGCAGCGCCCCTGTGTCTGTGACGCTGGCTGCGTGCAGGCGGGTGTAGAAATCTGGGAAACGCAACACGCCTATAGCACCTACAAGAGCCAGGAAACCACCTATTATACAAAACATGGAGCCAACGACCGGCCTAAGAGTACCCCAATAAGCGCTGATTTGTAGAAACAAGTCGCTCATCGACGCGCCCTCAAGTCATCGGCTCCGCGCTTAACTAAAGTAACCTGAAAAGACCGGTACCTCACAAACTTGAGCACCGCGATCGTCGCAACGAAATTGATCAGCGCGTATAGAATTGCGATATCGAGAAAATCAGGTCGCCCCATCGAAAAGCCGAGCACACCCAAGAGAAGAACTATCTTGGTACCGAAAGAGTTCACCGCCAGCACGCGGTCATACAATGTAGGCCCTCTTAGCGCACGAATTAGAATAAGCGCCGTTCCAAAGCAAAGAAGCAAGACTGAAGAACCAATCATGCGGTCAACTTCGGCCCGTCTACGGCCCTGCGCGACCGGCGATCCATTTCAACAAATGCTTCGGGCTGCGCACTATCTTCATATAACGCATGCACGAGTAACCGGCGCTCCTCAACCGCGACTGTGACTGTCCCTGGAGTTAAAGTAATCGAATTTGCAAAAAGCGTTTTCGCAAGATCTGTTTCACATTGGGTACGGACCTTCACGAGAACTGGCGAGATATCAAGCTCCGCCTTCAAGCATGCACGAGCTACAACGATGTTCGACTTTATGATCTCAACGATCAGCCACGGCAGATAGACAAGAATACCTAAAAACCTGAAGTAAGGAGAACCTTCGCGGTCAAGAATATCAAGACGTGCAGTCAGGAGCACCGATAGCATTACTGAGGATATTCCTAATGAAAGAAGCAGAGGTGTGTAGTGACCGGACATGCCGAGCCAAAACAGTGATAGACCAGCAATAAGTCCAATTGCATAAGCCAATCCCACCAGACCTCTTCAATAACGTCGAATCTATACCGTAATATATGAACTAGTGGATTCTGATTTCAAATGGAACCGTTTGGTGAAGACAGCGATTAAGCTAGGCAGTGAGCCAAAGGTTTTCCTTAGGTGCCAAACACTAGTGACGCAGTGCGTTTCATAGTCGAGAAAAGCTCTTCAGCAACTTCGTCCTCTTCAGAGATCGCGTTATCGCCGCTAAGCCCAGTCCCAGTCAGAGACCAATTCCAGTACCTCAGGACAGTCTGAGCCTTTGCCACACTCAACGTATCGTAGATCTCCACAACGTAAGAGAGTTGAGGGTGCTCCACACCGTCGTCGAGCATCTCTGGTCTGCGTAACGAACGCCAAAGCGCTCTGAGATGATGCCGCTTTAATCCGGTTGCCTTGCACAATACTGCCAATCCTTCGCCTCCGAGATCACTAATGACCTTTGCAACGCTGATCGGTTTCATACCGGCAATATATCCAATCTCGGAAACCAGACTTGGCGACATTCCGCTTGATGCCGCAACGTCTATCGCTTCCTCTAAACTCGCATACTCACTTCGCTCAATCGCTGCACGATTGCGCTGACGACGCTCAATTGTTTGGATTGCTTTGCGCGCGACAGGGTCAGTCCAGTTTTCGTCGTTCATAATCTCAAAGACGTCAGAACATCTATCAATCAGCATCTTGCGATCGGCAGCGTACTTAGTCAGAATTGTCTTTCTCGACGGTCCATCAGACCACCAAAACATCGCCATTGCTTGGGCTGGCGCAAGTTCTTCACGTTGCACCAGCAACGAACACAGATCATCCAGATCACGAGACAACATAACGATCCTGTCCATCGCGACTTCTGAGATTCTGGCACCACTGTTGTTCAGCAGATCACGAATAACTTGCGGCTCTTCGAACTCAATCAGCGCCTCTACCTCCATGACACTGACCTGTCGTCGGGAAGCGATGACAATTCGATGTTCTATCGTTGTCGACTTGATGATGTCGACCAAATCCGACTCATTGTATGATGTGTTTTCTTCAAGAAGAAGGCGAGCTATGGTTATGGTACACTGCGCCAGATAACGCATTAGCCGTCTTGGAGCTTCTACGGTATCCACTAACCGCTCGGCACACAGACGACGAGCCTGATCGTCTGTATGAAACATCATGTCTAGCAAGATATCACCGGCCAAGGCGCGCTCTTGAGGGGCGATCGCCGACGCAGGCAGCGCAACAGTGTCTATGAGGCGACGCAGCAGCGCCAATCGGGCACGTCCCATCTGGGTATCTTTGGTGAAATCGATATCCGCCATGCTTCTACCTTCGATGAAGGTGAAACTTTCGCAGCCTTGGGTTAACAGCGAGTGGACGGCGGCTTGCCAATGAAATCTAGTATCTATTGCGCGTAGGATGAACAACTATGACTAAGATACTCGTAACAGCCATGGAAATTGCCAACGTAAACAAGAGCCCACCGTCTGTAGCTCCACTGCTCGGATCAAGAGATGTTGAAATGTCGCGCCCTAGCCATGGCGACAGATGGAGAACGAGCGCAACCGCAACGATTAGAAAAGAAATCATCGCACCAAATCGTCGCGTCAAAGGAAACACAAGAAACAAAGCCGCCAGAAGTTCGACCAAAGCCGTAAATACGCGCCCAAAGGGTTCAAACAATGGATATCCGGATCGATCTGCAAGCGTCTGAAAAACAATGTTCTCACCGGGCAAATCAAACAGTTTCACCTGTCCCAACGGTGGGTCAGGTAACGGATGCACAGTGCCCTGAAGGAACATTGCTATGAGAAAAAGCGAAAGACCCCAGCTCACCAGGTGGCGGACAAACCGCATAATCTACTCCATACGCGCCGACGACGTACAATAGTAGCTTGACCTCCCATAAGAAAGCAATCGAAGACGGTGCCTCACCGCAGTTGCACAAGCCACGCGCTCACCTGTAGGCTGGGAAAAAGTTCAGCGAGTTTCTTATATGACCGAAGGGCCAGTTTCCCATAAGGACGAAATTGTCCCCGCCGATTCCGGACAACAGACAAGCGATAGACGCGCGCCCGTCTCCGGCGTCTCGATGGCATTAGACGCCGGTAGTACGCTGCTCCCGACCGCTAGATCACTTGTAGCTCGTCGCCTTAAACGCAACGTCAATATTGAACTGCCTGCTTATCTGATGGTCCAATCCAGCTGGTTTGTGGCGTTCGGCTTACAGATGGTGCTGTTTCCATATTTGATAACCAATCGGCTCGGTCTCGATGGGCTAGAACTCGGCCTCGCCAATATGGCTCTCTCGGCACCCTCGGTCATTTTTCTGCTTTTGGGCGGTGTGGTGGCGGAGCGAATGGCAGGAAAGCCTCTGCTCGTTTCGCTTCACGTCTTAGCAGGTATACCAGCCTTAGCACTCGCCGTTGTAGTAATGACTGGAAATCTCGCTTACGCGTTTATGATTTTGTACGGCCTCGCGATTGGAACGGTCGGCGCATTTATGATGCCGGCAAGAGACGCCATACTCAATGAAGTTATCGAACGCCGGACCCGTATTGGATCGGGCATCACGCTTCAACAGGGTGTAGCTTTCGCAACCCTTGCGCAGTTCGCCGCCCAGATCGCGGGACTGATCGTCGCCGGCTACGCAGATAAACAAACGAAGATGCCAGGATGGCTGGGCGGATTTGGCATCGGCCCGATCGACGCCTGGAAATTAGTAGCCTTTCAAGGCGTCGTTCTAACGCTTGGCGCTGCTTTTGCCCTGTACCTCGCACGGGGCCGCCAGGTCGTAACGGGCCGTTCGGGTTTCGGTGCAACCTTTGGTGACATCAAAGATGGGTTCGTTGCTGTCCGGCAGAACCCAACGCTCTCGGCGATGACTATATTGATGTTTGGCGTTGGCTTTTTCGTAATCGGCTCGTTTTTGGTTGTTCTGCCGATTGTGAACAGAGACCTCTATGGCCTTGGGTCAGATGGCATCCGAGACATGTTCGTGACTTTCTGGCTCGGGGCATTCCTCTCTTCTGTGGCATTATCGGTCTTCAAGAATATCAGGCATCCAGGCCGGCTTCTACTAAGCGCTCAGTTCCTTGGCAGCATCATTATCCTCATCATGGTTCGAGACGTTCCTCATGAGGGGTTTTTGGCAATCGTGTTTGGTTGGGGACTGGCGGCCGGAATCTCCATCGCAATGAGCCGTTCAATTGTTCAGAAAGCGGCACCTAAGGAACAACTCGCTAGAGTTCTCTCCATTTATCAGCTCGGATTTATGGCTGGAGCACCATTTGGTGCAGCTTTGATGGGCTTCCTCACCGATATGTTCGGCCCCCAGAAAATCGCTATCGTACCAGCAGTTGGAATGACCGTAGTTATTGCGTTTATGGTGCTACAGACGCCGATCTGGAATATGCGCGAAACCGATACGGCATAGACGGTCTGCTTGGCACGCCCTTTGCTAGAAGAAATAGCTAGTTTGGGAGACCAACATGTCGGATACTATGCTACGACGCATGACGTTGGAACGGCGGATAGAGAAGCACATTCACGCGCAACGAGACCGCAACCAGGCGACGTTGAAAATCGTTCGTCAAAAACTTTCTGGCCTGAATGGGCCGGTGCGGGCTCACCCAACTCCAGATCATTGGCCGCCAGACGAACTCGACGCCGCTACTCCGAAAAGCGTGGATTTTTTTACGGCATGTTGGATAATGGCTATCACCATTCTTGCACCAGCGGCTTTCGATAGAAATCCATTTAAGTGATCTTACTTCAATTGGACACGCATCTACCGGGTATCTAAAAATCAAGCTCCTGACTATTGTTATGCCTCTACGTCACCACTGGCAAAATTGCCCTGGCGCGTTAATGAGATGCTGCATCAGAGGAGACACGATCATGGCGCTAAAATCGCTGGCGGGAAAGACGGCATTTGTAACAGGTGGGGCCAATGGAATTGGATTTGGCATTGCCCAGGCGCTTGTGGCTCAAGGCGCAAATGTCATGCTGGCAGATATCGACGAGGAAAAGCTCCAATCGGCGGCGAACACTTTAGGGGAAAATGCTGACACAGTTTTATGCGATGTGACGAGTCCGGAAGCTCTCAAAACCGCCGCGGAAAAAACGATGGCGCGTTTCGGAAAAGTCCATGTACTCGTGAATAACGCCGGCGTTGGAGGCGGCGGCGTGCCTGGCGAGACCAGTCTCGATGATTGGCGATGGGTCGTGAATATCAATTTTCTTGCTGTCGTCTACGGCGTCGAAATCTTCGTTCCACTTATAAAGGCTCACGGCGAAGGCGGCCATATAATCAATACAGCTTCCATGGCAGGCCATGTCGCCAACGCCTTAACCGGTGGCCCTTACAATTCTACAAAGTACGCCGTCGTCGGCTATTCGGAAACGCTGCGAGCTCAACTTGCACAGGACAATATCGGATGCAGCGTTCTATGCCCAGGCTGGGTAGATACAGACATACATAAAAGCAGCTTTCGTGCTCCATCTAACGCTAACGTCGACGTAGATCAGGCTATGAACACGCCGCAGTTTCAGGCGATGGATTCGATATTGAAATCTGGTCTGTCACCAAAGACTGTTGGCGAATGGACAGTGGAGTGCATGATGGCAGAACGGATGTACATATTTACGCATCCCGAAATGCTACCTGGAATAGATGCCCGCCTGGCAGAAGTGAAGGCCGACTATCAAGCCTGCATGGAAGATCCGAGGTTTAGCCAATAAGATTTAGGCTAGCTTGCCAGTCGGTTTGCCAATCTAGCATCCATCAGCATTCGATTCATCACGACACCAAGGACCTGGCCTCCATGGTCTTCAATCTCCCGTCGTAAAGCAATCACATCATCGGGCCGAGTCCGATCGGCTTCTACAACCAGAACGACACGGTCCATCTGTGACGCCATAGCGAGCCCGACACCAGACGAATCGAGAGACGGCGCATCAACAATGATCCAATCGGCAGCAGTACGAAGAGCACGCCACCAATCTGGACGGGTCGACAGACGAATACGCTCATCTGTGTGCAAACGGTCCGTACGGAACCTTGTCACCATAAGTCGTGTCCCTTCGATCTGATGAACGACTAGTAGTCTCGAGCGGGACCGTCGCATCGCCTGATTACGCGTACGAAGATCATAAATCGCTGGAACACCAAGTGAAGCATCAAAGGGCCGGCCGGGTCGACCGACATCAACCGTAAATCCTCGATCAAAAGCGTCAAAGCACTTGTTCTCTGTCAAGTTGAGATCCACAAGCCAGGTTGAGCGTCTTGCTCGTCCAGCAGTCATGAGGGCAAAGGAAGCGGCAACACTACTTGTGCCCTCGCCCGATGTTGCCGACATAAACATTACCGAACGACCGCCACGAGCGAGTGTCAGCCGGCCAGCTGCTCGCCATAACGTCTCTAGATCGCTTCTCAGATCACGCATAACCCGAAAGAAGTAAGCTGGAATGGTTAATTCAAGTTAAGTGACAGTCTGCACTATCTATTGGCGACTCACAGTAGAAACGACCGGCAACCCAGTGCTTTGCTCAAGCGACCGTGCAGTCGTAAACCCCTGCTTCGCAATGGCTCTTAGAATACCGGCTGAAAACGCAGCTATTAAAGCAAGTAAGAGAAAAACGAGAAAAATCGGTAGTCGACTGGTTAGGAGCCGTCGATCAATAGTTGCAGGCTCCACAACACGAATAGTGTCGCTGGTATTCCCTACAGCGTCGAGATACCTTCGAATACCCAATTCATGATTGGTGAGGTTCCTAAGCGCTGCTTCAACCTCTGCTCGTCGCCGCTGCAGTTCCTGCCAGCGAGGCTCCAGCACCATCAGATCAGCTTTTCGGCTGGACACGCTCTGCAACTGATCCTGTAAAGCGCTCCTACGGCGGCGTACACTGGCGACATCTTGTTGAAACGCTGACAGTTGCAAAGCTAATTCAGCGTGGTCTGGGTTGGGAATCCGCAGCGTATCACCGCCACCGTCCGCTTCATCAGTCGCTTCGGACCTCAACGCATCGATCCGTTCGTCCAGGGCGCGGACTGTCTGCGACGTTTCTAGATAGCGACCAAGAAGATCATCACGCTCAGCTTGCAAGGCCACAATTCGCATGGCGGCACTTTCCTCGTCTGGTTTTTCAAGAAATGGATCAGTGGCCTCTATCTCTTGGCGGGTGCGTGCTACCTGATCACGCGCAACGGCAAGGCTCGCTTCAACGTCTATCAGGGCCACACGCAGATCATCTCCTGCAGCATTGAGCGATGAGCGCTCCGTCAGGAAATCGCTCAGCCCATTATCAGCGCTGAATATCCGAACAGCCTCTTCTAATTCCATCAACTGAGCCTCAAGCTCGCGACGATCTCCCGTGAACGGCGATCCCCCCTGACTGGCGAGGACCTCCGCGCGATAACCGAAGTACGCACCGATGAGAGCATTTAGCACCTCCGTGGCAAGCACGGCGTCCTCGTGTGCGAACTCTGCGAAGATCAGCCGACGATCAGGCACAGCACCAACGGTAAAGTCCTCAAGTAGCCGGGCAGCCCCTTGATCAGCTAAATCGATGTCAACACCGGCCCGGTCTGCAAACCCTGCTGTTATATTTGGATAAAGCCGCTCAAGACCAAATCGGCGAACCACCGCACCCGCAATCTGTGGGCTATGAAGCAAGTTAATCTCAACACGGAAAATATCTTCAACACTAATCGGAGCAGTGGCAACCGAAGCACTTATGAAATAGCCGTCATCGATATTCAGAACTAGTTCTGTTCTTGAAACATAATGCGCTGGCGCTTTTGTGGCGAAGTAGGTGCCCGCACCAAAAATTGGCAAAAAAACCAAAAGCATCAGAAACTTAGCACGCCAAAGATGAAGCAACACCTCAATCAGTCCGAGTCGCGGACGATGCCTGCGGACATACCCGCCTTGACCGCTGCTTTGAGCAGTGTGTTCTGGAGGGCTTTGACGGTTCGCCATAGCTTACACCTGTCGCATGAGGCAACTCATAGATCCTTGATGTAAAAGGCCATTTGATATTTCCTTAATCATTACCGGAAATGATCAAACTGGGCTGTTAAAACCGAGCTTTCGAAATCATATGCCGCTGACGCGTCCACTCCTGACGGGCTGCCTGTTCGCATTTACTGCGTGCGTTTCATCGACCAATGGAAACGGCTTGAGTTCCACGACCGCAAGCTTGATTTCTAAGAGCGAGACGACGAGCCGTTTATGGCCCGGTGACGAACTGAGCATTACTGTGTTGTCAGCCAACGAGTTGTCGCGCGAAGTCACCGTAGCGACCGATGGACGAATTGATTTTCCAATAATTGGCTCATTATATGCAGCCGGGCAGGATTTAAACTCGTTCAAGCGAGTGCTCGAGGCAGCATTAGCAACTGAACTGATCGATCCTTCAGTAGTTATCCAACGCACTAGTAACGCGCCGCGAAAAATTTTCGTTGGCGGAGCAGTTAACGCACCGGGCGCATTTGAGCTGCCGGGAAAAATTGGACTGCTTGAAGCCATCATAATGGCGGGGGATTTCAGCTCCGATAGCTCCGATAGGGAGCTGATGCTTATACGGCGCACCGAGGGCGGCGAAGTCCTGACAAGTGTCATCAATTTTCAGAACGGACTTGTCGATAATGCTCTCGCGGAATGGGGCGACCTGCAACCTTTCGATATTATCTACGTCTCGCCGAAACGTATCACCGGGCAACACAGGTCCTTCCGTGATCGCATCGACGGGATCCTGCCTATCGAGTTCGCGATATTTTTTGGTATCTCCTGACGCTAGAACAACTAGCGCATCACGAGCTCATCGCGCAGAGGGCTGGAGCACATTTTAGGCGCTCCTTTGCTCAGAAAGACGATTTTCGAACTAGTTCATCAGGCTGAGCCACTCACGCGCCGCTTTCAAAGCGTCGGCGAGTTCGTCAGAGCTCAACATCTCAGCAAGTTCTTTGCGCTGAAGCTTAGCATCTTCATTGCCCTTCAGAGCGGCAAGATTGAACCATTTGTGTGCTGCCACCAGATCTTCAGCGATACCTTGTCCAGTCGAGTATACAAGGCCCATCTGATAAAGGTCTTCGTGACGAGACTCTGAGTTAAGAGCTGCGCACGGCAGTTCGATTGCACCATCAGCGTAAGGCATTCTTCGTTCCCTTTCTACACCCGGTCCATACCGCCGGACCGTTCATCGGCCTCTCGCGACTGGAACCCATCACCATGTGCCGGTCTTTCCGGCGACAGGTGGAGGATGCCCACCAAGATTTGTCTTATGGTTAACGGGCAGCGTCCGAACCCCCGGGAGTGTTAACCGGACTAGCTGTCATCTTAACTTCAGGAGAAAATGCGCCGGAAAGCCATTTTCCTGAACGGTGAAACATCGTAAAAAGAAGTTATGACTGAACACTTCAAACCAATCCCATTCTCTCTTTGGCATAAGGATAAGCAGGCGTTCGCTGAGCGTCTTGGGCAGTCCTTCAGAGAAACTGGCTTCGCAGTAATTACGGAACACCCGCTCGAGCAGTCGGTGATTGATACCGCAATTGCACGCACCAAAGACTTCTTTGCACTGCCGGAGGAAAGGAAACGTGCCTATTACAGTGAGGAACTTGGTGGCCAGCGAGGATATACCCCTTTCGGCACAGAAAACGCCAAAGGCCGGAAGCAAGCTGATCTGAAGGAATTCTGGCACACAGGAAGGATTGAACGGCCAAATGGTGATCCACTGCCGGAAAGCATGCTACCAACTCCATCGGTGTCAGAAGTAGACGGCTTCAATGAAGCAACACGCCGACTGTATGATGAACTAGACCTCTTTGGGCAAGACCTTCTACGGGCCGTCGCGCTACACCTGGACCTCGATGAAGAGTGGTTCACAGGTCGGGTCGACGATGGAAATTCCATTCTTCGCCTTCTGCACTATCCTGCGCAAGAGACCCCGCCGCCACCCGGCTCTGTCCGTGCCGGTGCCCACGAAGATATAAATGTCATTACTCTATTGCTTGGTGCCGAAGAGGCGGGACTGGAAGTTAAGCACCGGTCTGGCGACTGGCTGGCCGTGAACCCGCCAGCTGGAGCGTTGGTAATCAATGTAGGAGATATGCTGCAAAGGCTGACTAATGGCGTGCTCCCGTCGACCACGCATAGGGTGGTAAACCCGTCAACAAATAGGGCCGGTCATGCTCGTTATTCGACGCCCTTCTTTTTGCATTTTGAATCTGATGTACTCATCGATCCCCTAAAATCCTGCGTTGGCGACGAGACGCCAATGCCGGCGATCACAGCAGACGACTACCTTATGGAAAGACTACGCGAGATTGGCCTGGTAAAAGCGTAATCCTGGTATAATTCGCATGCGAACTGGTTTTTGATCGGAGATTTTACCAATTAAGAGTGAACCCAAAAAAGGAGAAGAAACCACGTGAGTTTTATAAAGGCTGGCTGCTGCACCGTGGCTTCAATCGCATTATCGCTGGTCGCACTGGCACAGGATAATTATGAGGTTCCGCAAATCACTCTAGGAAACGGCGAAGCAAATTCGATTCAGATTGACGGCCTATCGCGACATGATGAGACCGGCACATTCTCCGAGGTGCGTGTAGATAACGCAAAAATCTCGAGTTTTCGAGCGAACACGACCACGCTCACCTTTCCGGAAGTGCTAATCGAAAGCCCGGGGTGGCTTGTCTTACATCCAGTAATCGACGGCAGACCTGATGGCGACATGGTATCGGGATATGCATATCTAGAAGCAGGCCGGAATGAAGACGTATCTATAAGGATCGATCATCCTGCAGACCCCGGCGACAGGTTTCTTGTAATGCTTCATAACGACGTCGACGACGATCACGTCCTTGATTTTGTGTTTGTCGAAGACGGTATTAATGTTGAAGACACTGCGGTGTTTGAAGGTACGCGAATGATCGCGCACATCTTCGCAGTTCCTGAATAGCTTTGACCTATTCCGTTAGACGAAGCTCACGGGCGGCGATGGCGCTAAACACCTCGTCGATCTGCGATGCACGGATATTAAACGCGCGTTCTGGAGCTTCAGCGCATTCAGAAAGCAAATCAAGCGCAGAATTATCATCTACATCAACAGCGATCGTGTAGAGTTCAATACCGTAATTACGGATCGCGGAACAAGCGTCAGCGGTCAGCGCATTGAGAGATCCACCGGATAGTCGGTTCACATCTTCAGCACGCCAGCACGGGCCGGCAGCACCACGCGTATCTCCCTCGGTGCACCCGTAATAGCCTTCAATAGCACCCGGTGCGATGTTCTCACCATCTGACAAAAGAACCAGAACCTTGCGTGTCTGCTCATCATCATATTCAGCAGGAGTGTCGTGACCGAAGAAATTTGCCCAAGCGGATTGAGGTGACAGCGCGCGCAACCCCCACATAAGACCAAGATCCATATGTGTTCCACCTGTCGCGGGGTGCATTTCGTCTAATTTATCGATGATCTGACTGCGATCACGCGATAGTCCCAACATGGCTACGGGACAGTTCTGATTTGGCCCTGAGATGTTTCTGCGACTTGTCCAGGGAAAGATATCCTCTTGCCATGGACAGGCACGGCCTCCCCTTCGGAAGTACTCGAACTCGTTAGGATCTGAGATACAGGCTTCCGCAACCCGGTCAGCGGGGTTCCCATCACCCGTTGAGCAAGCTTGAGTCACATTGAGGTGGATATTGCCCGCGCCATTCTCTGGCCGTTGAGTACATCTTAGAACTTCACCCTCAGGCACTGAAAAACTAGCTTGAACGATGCGGTCATCATCATCGTCTTCGTCAAAATCATCC
>JBCCIW010000039.1:0-17206 GCA_039028055.1 Pseudomonadota bacterium
GAACGGAGTGCTAGCAAGATCCTATGATAATTCTCTTATCGGGTCTCTATGTGCCGTGTCGTTCGGTTTTCTTATCTATAGAAAAATGACTGCGATACCGGGCGCAAATGCGATTACCAAAGTTATCCCGGCATTTATGACGTCCTATGCAACGGTTGCCATGTTCTTTCTTATTTGCAGGCTCGACTACAGTCGATCTTTCCTTCTGATAAGTATTGCTTTCGCCGTACTCTGGTTCGGATTTATCCAGCAGTTAGTTGCGAAGATGCGTCGGCCAAAATTTGGGTATGTAGGTGATCCAGCGTCTTTACGTCATGCTGGCGAAGCAAGTGTCCACTTTGAGATAATGAAAACAACCGGCCAGGCTAGCTTGTCTCCTAGGTTGCCGCTGGTAGTTGATTTTCAATCTGATGTATTATCGAGAGACTGGGAGAACTACCTTTCCAGCGCTGTAGTAGCTGGACGCCCGGTATTTGATTCTGAGGTTTTCTTTGAGTCCACTGAAGGCCGCGTTCGCATTTTCAATCTTGCCAGGCACGCGATTGGTCAGACGCCATCAGACTCAATTTACGTACCGGCGAAAAGGTACATTGATCTTGGGGTTTCCATCTTGGCGTTGGCTATCCTTTCGCCCTTAATGTTACTGATCGCGAGCTTAATTAGGATCGATAGCAAAGGTCCAGTGTTTTTTATTCAGAATCGTATCGGACATCGAGGCTTACCATTTAAGATGATTAAGTTTCGCTCAATGACCCACGGCAATTCCAACGATGATCGCTTAGCGGATACGACTGCTGACCACGACCCACGTATAACCGGCGTGGGAAGGTTTATTCGGACGTCTCGCCTCGATGAGTTACCACAGTTATTAAATGTTGCCCTCGGGCAGATGAGTCTGATCGGCCCAAGGCCTGAAACGATAAAACTATCTAAACACTACGAAGAAAATATTCCGAATTACAGATATCGCCATGTTGTCCGCCCCGGGATCACTGGTTGGGCACAGGTCCGTCAAGGACACGTGTCGAATGTTGATGATGTTGGCGAGAAGTTGGAATACGACTTCTTTTACGTCAAAAATATTTCTATCTGGCTCGACCTGCTTATCGTGCTCAAAACCGCAAAGGTCATGTTGACGGGTTTCGGCGCGAAATAGTCTCGACTTGGAACAACGCACTCAGGCCGCGCGAATCAACATCCCTGATTCTTAGAAATGAGAAAGCTGCGACGCAGATGCCTGTTTCTGGGAGGAGAAAGGAGAAGACTTCATTCTTTCTTTGCAAGAGAGAAGAAGAACCTGCGCCGCAGCTTAGCTTAGTTTATGTCCCCGTTGGCATGTCCAAGATCAGCAACTGCGGTGGCCAGCCATTCGCGATGCTCGCTCAGGCGTTTGGCAAGAAGTTTTGATCCTTCAGGCATGACACCTGCCATGTCCGCTTTCCAACGATCGATTTCGACAATCTGGCCGTTGAGCCAATTGATCGTGTCGTCATGTGTCCCCGATTTAGCCATGCGTAAGCCTCCGTGAGCCATCCCTGTAGATCATATATGCGAATGAGTTGCAATAACGAAGATTGCTTTTTTTGACGCTTTTTTGGGTCACTCGACAATTGGTCGCACCTAGCAAGGCTGACCGTGCCGAAAGGCAAGTAGCTGCTATTCTTCCAATCTCTTCGGAGTTGAAGCCGTGCTGACGATAGGTGAACCGACGACTGCGGATTGTGTTTGGTAGCCCAGGTTTTTCGAAATAGTAAGTCATTGCATTTGCAACACAGTTGCAGATCAAGCAACGATATTCGTTGGGAGTTTTGAGGGGCCGGGAAGATGAAGAAAATGATGTTTGCCAGTCGCGGTAGGACTGGACTCGCAAGTATTCTGAGCGCTGCAGCTCTGATCCAGGGCGGGGCTATGGCGCAGAGCGAGCTTGAGACTGAAACGGAAGACGCCGAAACGCGCCTTGATGCGATTATCGTCCGATCGACACGTACCGAACAGGAAGCGTCCGAAATTGCGCGTTCAATCCTTGTATATGACGAGGAAGATCTGCAGAAATTTCTTCAGCAAACGACAAGCGTCCAGGAAATTTTGGGTAAGTCCCTGCCGGGTTTAGCTCCCCAGGTCAGCGAGGGCAGCGCAGCATCCCTGACCTTGCGTGGTCGTGACCCGCTATTCCTGCTGGACGGTGTGCCCATTGCCCCCAACACGAATTTCGCTCGGTTCCTTGATCGATTTGATCCATTGACCATTGGTGGCCTGGAGGTCGTCTATGGCCCAACATCGCTTTACGGATCAGGCGCGACGGGCGGCGTCATTCAGTTCTTCACGCAGGACACCGGTGACCAGCCTCTGTCTCTTTCGATCGGCAGCCAGGTGCGAATTTTTGCGCCCGACCAAAACGCCTTTGACAGCGACGGCATCTCAACCAAGGTCAATGCGAGCGTAAACGGCCGTCTGACGGACTGGCTGAGCGTTTTTGCGTTTGCCAGTTTTGAGGACATCAATGGCATCATCCGCTCGGAAGGCGATCTTATCGACGGACGAAGCAACTTTGCCAACGATGTCACGTTTTTCGGCAAGGCCAAGATCGACCTCACCAGTAACCAGACCCTCACGGCTACAGTTAACAGCACAAAGCTGGAGCCGTCCGACAGATCATTTGAACTTCTAACGCAGCCTGCTGGGGACGGCACGATCATTGCGGTGGAAACGGCGTTCCCTCAGACTTTTGCAATACCGCCGACTAATGAGTTCCTTTATGGTAGCCTCAATTACCGACACACCAATCTTTTTGGCGGTACTGCTAATCTTCAGGGGTACTACAGCGAAGGTGAGTTCCTGAACCCCGGCAGCGATATCCGAGATCTTGTACAGTTCGCGCCCGGTTTCGAGAATTTTCCGCCCCTGTTCCAGACAGGGCGGGAAGGTGATCAATTCGGTATCAGGGCTGACTATACGAAGAAATTCATCGACCGTCTCAACCTGACCGTTGGGCTCGATTACAATGGAGCCGACAGTACGAGTATACTGATAATCTCGTCCCCGGAGGACTTCGATGAGACGCTATTCTTCGATGCTGCGATACCCGATGCCGAGCAGACCCCACCATTTACCCTCGATGCCGTCGGTGTATTTGGCCAGGCGACATTCGATGTCACCGACAAATTCGCGCTGTCTGGGGGCGTGCGCTGGGATAGGTTTGAGTACGAAGTAATTGGGCCCTATACCGTCGTTTTTGCACTCCCCGGAGAAGAGGGGGAACGGCCTGGTGGAGAAGGAGACTCTGACGGATTCTCATTCAATGCCGGGTTCACTTATGACGTCCTTCCGGAAACGACTTTATTTGCAAACTTCTCCGAGGGCTTTGCGATTCCGGAACTTGGTTTCATAGGAAACAATGTTGCGCCCGGCGTGCCGGTTTCTGATTCCGATCTCGTCGACCCCGTCATTACAACGAGCTATGAGGCAGGTGTGCGCGGCGGCATTGGCCCTGTGACCTATGCGATTGCTGGCTACTACACAGAGTCCGACTTCAGCACGACGGTTGGGATTGACCCGAATACCGGTTTGACGGACCGCGATCGCGCCCCCGTTGAGGTCTATGGAGCGGAGATTTCCGCCGCCTGGCAAGCCACCGACAAGCTGAGCTTTGACGGCTTTGTCACCATTGTAGAAGGCGAGATTGATCCCGAGGACGACGGCAACTTTATTGCGCTTAGCACGCAGGACATTCCGCCACTGTCGGCAAACATCAACTCGCGCTATGCGTTCAGCGACACATTTAACGTCTTTGCTCAGCTACAGCTTGTCGCCGGCCGGGACGAGGGCTTTGAGGCTGGCACCGATCGAAACCCGTCGGAACCCTATCAATTGCTGGACGCGGGCTTCAATTGGGCAATCGATGCCGATCGTTTCTTCAATCTTGGGGGCGGCGTGCTGAGTTTCCAGGTCACCAACTTGCTGAACGAGAGGTTTGTGCCTGCGGGGGAGGCGACCTTCCTGCCCGGGCGCATTCGCTCCGGTGCTGGACGCGCAATTACGATATCTTACCAGCATACGTTTTAGGCCTCGGCTCGAGATTGCTGAATTTGGACGGCCGCTTCTCGCGACCGTTCTTTATTCAAAGACGCTTGCCGGTCACGATGTGAGCCGCAGCAGGCATACGCACAACGCCATCACTCTCATACTCTGCAAAGTAACATGCGAGCTCCGTGGTCGCCGTTGACTTCGTGTCAAAGTCCAGTTCATCCAACAGGCTGCCGATTCCGAACGCCGAGACGGCGAATGCCGCTGCTTCTTGCGCGGGCAAATGTCCGCCCACGGGTATGGAACTTCTCCAGGTCACGGCGGCCACATCCGCAAAGCCATTGTTTGAAAGAAGCGAAACGAATCGATCCACCTGGGCATATCGGAAAGGTCCCGGCGCATCGGGTCCCGGCGACGGGACCTCAACATATCGGGAAACGACCTCTTTCAAGTGATACAGCCACAGATTCTCCTGCGGCCGTGCCCATACGGCAAAAGCAAATTCGCCTCCCGGTATCAGCCAGTCCGAAAGATTTCGGAACGCAGCTGGGGGATTTGGAAAGAACATGATCCCAAACCGCGACATCAGTCGATCAAAGGCCGGTTGTGATGGCGGCGATATCTGAAGATCGGCGACTTCGAATGAAAGAAGGCCGGATACATCGGCATTCCGCCTCCACGCAGCTTCGACGAGTGACGGCGAGATATCAAACCCGGTAACCTGCGAGCCATCAGGGGCAGCTTCATATATTCCGCGAGAAGCTCCGCCCCCTCCACATCCAAGATCAGCAATTCGCATCGGCCCATTCAAGTTCAATGCGGCCGCAATAGGTTCATTAACAGGCTTGAGCTCTGCTTCGAGATCGTCGAGATGATCCCGCCATTTATCGCCGCGCTCATTGGCCCAGTCTGAAAGATCTTTTGTTTGACTCATCTTCTCACCTTGCGAGCTTGTTTGGTGGTGCGGGTCGCTTTAGTCCAGAAGGTGCTGGCAGGACCAGAAACAAGATCTCCGAGAAATTATGGAACGCCATTTCATGTCGTCTGAGTCAAATACTTCTCCGAAAACATTAATAGGGACTCTGGAAGACATGGCAGCAACTGCGCCGGAGAACGGGCTTAGCCTCGGCGATATCCGGGAGTCCCTCGATCAAAGCGCTTTTGGTGCCTTGCTGATTGCGTTGGCGATGCCGGTTAGTATCCCATTCCTCTACGGTGTGCCGCAGGTCGTCGCGGTGCCGATGCTCTTTCTAGCCGCTCAAATGGTGATTGGTCGGAAGGAGCCCTGGCTCCCTCGAAAACTTGCCGCGCGGGTGATCTCGAAAGGGGGGCTGAAACAGATCGCGAGTGGGGCCCGAAAATGGTTCGGCTGGATCGAACGGCTTGCTTATCCGCGACTTGAATTTCTGGCGAGTCGGCCTGCTGAGCGAGTTATTGGCCTATTTCTTTTTATCTTCTGCACCTCTATCCTGATTCCTCTGCCGGCAACGAATACCGTTCCGGGCATTGCCGTCGCTATTGTGGGATTTGGTCTGCTCGCGAAAGACGGTCTTCTGATTCTGCCCGGATTATTGCTCGGCAGCGCCTGGGTGACCGGTCTTATACTAGTCGGAGACCGCTTAACGGATCTGATCAAAAGCCTGATAACCGGAATCCTGTAAAAAATAGCCGAAAAGTCGCATTGCAACTCAATCGCCTTTTGGCGATTTTAGGGAGATGTTCTCTAGCATCCGGCAATCGATGACCGGCCCATCTTGGCCATTGCTCGCTATTCTTGCTTCTGTCGCTATGCTCGCCGGTGCCCATGCATTTGAGGCAATAGGAAAAATGGCACCTTGTCCGCTTTGTCTTCGGCAGCGCGATGTCTATTGGGCCGCGATCGCTATGTCCGCAACGGGTCTGATCCTCTGGCAACGAAACCCGGCCAGCCGAAAGCTCATCGCATTGAATGTCATGCTTGGGCTGGTCTTTTTAACGGGCACAGTCGTTGCGGGCTATCATGCTGGCGTTGAGTGGGAATTATGGCGGGGTCCGGCTGATTGCTCGGGCGGGGTCGTTGGAGACATAACCAATATCGACCTGTCATCCGCCTTGGACCGTCCGATTGCGACGGTTTCCTGCACCGAAGCGCCGTGGCGCATGTTTGGGATCTCCATGGCGGGTTATAATGCGGCAATCTCAATACTTCTCGCTTTATCAAGCTTCGCAGCATCAAGCCATGTGACATCAATCGCTCGGGAAAACCTGCAAGCTGCAGAGTAACCTAGTTTTCGAGTTCGACGTCCCAATAGAGATAGTCGATCCAGGTATCGTGCATGAACCCCGGCGGGAACCGTCGCCCCATTTCCTGCAATTGATAGTGGGTGGGTCGGATCGGCTTTTTGTTAGGGAACATACGCGCGTCTTCTGGCATCCGTCCTCCTTTGCGGAGATTGCAGGGCGAGCAGGCGGAGACGATATTCGTCCAGCTTGTGCGCCCACCTTTTGATCGCGGAATTAAGTGATCGAAGGTCAAATCGCCGGATGCGCCGCAATAACAGCACTGAAATCCGTCTCGCAAAAACACGTTGAAACGGGTAAATGCTGGAGGACGATTCTGATTGACGAATTCATGAAGCGCGATGACGCTTGGTAGCCGCATCTCGAAACTTTGGGAGCGGACGACCTGATCATATTCGGCGATCACTTCAACGCGTTCGAGAAAAACGGCTTTCACCACGTCCTGCCAGCACCAGAGCGACAACGGATAGTAGCTAAGAGGCCGAAAATCAGCGTTTAAGACGAGTGCCGGGGCGCCTTTAGGTGCTTCTGAAGAGAAATCATGCACGATCGCATCCCTCCTGCGACCTGCTGTTTTTACTATGGTTTGCCCACTTGAAAGCGTGTCTCCTTTGATCTTTTTCGGAGTATTAATGATTCCTTTCTACAAGTTTATGACAAAGCAACCGTTTGGCTAGGGGGTGTAGGGGGACAATTTCGCCTCAAGATCCACGATCATGCCGCAGCCACGCCCATAGAAGGTGAGCGGCGACGCCACGCCACGGTCTCCAGGTTTCCCCAAGAGCGATAAAGTCAGCTTTATCCAGACGCTTATCCGCACCGGAGAGCCTTTTGTAGGCCTCCATCAAGCCAAGATCCGCCGTAGGAAAAGCATCTATTTCTCCACGCGCATAGAGAAGGAAAAGCTCCGCAGTCCACGGGCCGATACCCTTGACGTCTAAAAGCTCCGCACGTGCCTCATCGACTGGAGCGCCGGCCACGCGCTGAAGATCAAGCGCGCCCGTTTCGCATGCCTGGGCCACTGATTTCATATGACGAACTTTCGGCCTCGATAATCCACACGACCGAAGACTGTCCTCCGATGCTTCAGAGATCGCGGCCGCTGTCACTCTGCCAAATTGCGCTTGCACACGGGCCCAGATCGACGCCGCTGCTTTCACCGAAATCTGCTGATAAGCGATGGTTGTTGCTATGGTTTCGTATGCCACAGGCCGATCTCGCCACTCCGGAACACCGCATATTCTGTACGCTGTGCCCAACGCGTGGTCGGCCAGCGAAAGTGCCTCGCAGGCTCTTTTCAGAGTCTCTGGCTCCGGGCTCAATTGACCGGTATTGCCCGCGCATCACCACACAGTGGCGGTAGTTCGGCGACACTCTGTCCTAGGAAGGTAATTCTGCCATTACGGAATGTGATGGGCGCGAACCCGCCTGTGCTGGAGACAGCTGCAACTGCATCAATGCCCGTCTGGATCTCATCCGTCAGTTGCCCTGCATTATCGAGAGCCGCGACCAGAGGTCCGGTATCTTCAAGGCGAAAATTGAGAACGCCATCAGGTGCACACGTATCATATGGCAGCACCAGATCACCTTTTGCTCCAAGCTTCAGCGGCCCCCAGTTTAAGAGCAATTGGGCCAAATTTGCGGAAGAATCTGGCAGGAGCGCCGGGGAGGGCATTTGCCTGAGAATAAAGGATTGCGGGTTCGCAAGCTCCAGCCTCACGCGGAAGTTTTCGATCGTGCGCTCAAGCCATTCCGCTTCGGCGGGCGCTTTCGGCAGCACAAGTTCGCTGACATCGAGGGCGATCCGTAATTTTTCCAGACTCCCGTCAGCATATCCTAGATTTAAAGCGAGATCGGTGACCCGCGTAGAACCTTCCGCCAAGACAATATCAGCTTCATCGAGCGAGAGGGCAAAGCGTTCGACGCTGACCGCGTTCCAGGTGAGGCTTGCAACAGACTTTGGGCCAAGCGTCGCGGTTACGGGCACCTCACCATTCAGCGTGAGAGAGTTTCGCCCTGGCGATCGCCCAATCAGGTGATTGAAGTTCCAGGGTTGCATGATGAGCTGCAACTCCTGCCCCGACCAGTCGATGCCGCTTCCCGGATCGGAAATCTGCGGGTCATCTACCGAAAGTGCAAATCTGTATGGAAACCCATCAATTCGTTTCTCTTTGAACTCGATTGTCATGCCCAGCTCACGCTGATCATCAATCCACGCGTCTATTCCCTTGTCGATTTCTCCCCGCATCCAGAACCAATATGTTGAGTAGGCGGCGATCAACAGCGCGAAAACTGCGACGGGAAGGTAAAGCCAGAGCCTCGATACGCGTTGGCCAGATTCCAAGGTCATGCTGGCTCAGGCTTCAGGTCAGCGCGGCTTCTGCCCTGGAGCGCGAGACCTTCATCGAGCAATTGCTCGCACGCCGGTTCAATCGCATTTTGAAGTTTTTCCATGAACTCCCGCTTTGTCAGACCCGGCTCGATGGCGGGAAGTATCTCAATCACAGCCTTGCCAGGGTGCCGTCTCACCCCGTGAGCGGGCCAGCAAAGCCCGATATTGTTCGCAACCGGAACCACAGGCACATCGAGACCCTTATACATTGCATATACACCGGATTTATACTTTGGTGACGACCCCGGCGCGACCCTTGTTCCTTCCGGAAAGATAAGAAGCTGGCGTCCTTTATCTTTCTCCATGCGTTTCCTCGAAGCTTCAACCATCGATCTCAACGTCTTCGATCCACCGGAACGATCAATTGCGATCATATCCGTGCGCATTGCGTACCAGCCAAACATCGGATACCAGAGAAGCTCGCGTTTGATGATGATCGCGGGGTGATCGAGAACGAACCAGGGTACAAACGCATCATACATGCTTTGGTGCTTGCTGGCCCAGATCAGCGGCCCATCGGGCACGTTTTCCTCACCGCGAATTTCCGTTTCAACGCGGGCAATTACCCGGAGGCTCCACCTCACATTCTTCATCCAGAATTTGACGGCCCACACGGCGAACCGCCGGGAGACAAGCATGCCTGGCAAAAACAGAAATGCCAAAAATGCCATCGTCAGATAGATCCAGATAACGAAGAGGACGGATCTGATCATATCGCCCGTCCATAACGCAGGTTGGTTACGCGCCACTTTAGCCATTCTCCGGCCAGTCCCCGGAAGGACTGGGCTGAACTGAGAGGCGCAGCGGCATTTATGCGTGACCGTACAGGGTAGGGGATAAGCTCCGCTTCGGGCAGGGTCTTGCCGAGTAAGATCAGGCTGCGAGGCATGTGATAGTCGGAGGTCACCAGAATAATGGACTCATATTCGTTGCTCCTTACCCATTCCGCAGATTCAATAGCGTTTCCGGCGGTTGACCGCGCCGCATACCCAAACTCTACACAACACTCATAGCTCGATGCATCCCCGCCAACCTGTTGAACCATTTCATCTACGGTGATGTCAGGATTGACACCAGAAATCAGCGCTTTCGGCGCACTGCCCGCTTCAAGAAGCTCAAGACCAGCTGCTATCCGCAATCCGCCTCCACCAGTCAAAATGACAATGGCATCTGCGCTTGGATCGGTTGGCAAGCTGCTGCGCGCAGCTCTCTGGCAAAACCCGAGAAAGTCAGCCAACGCGATGCTGAGCAAAAGGACAATAATCAGAAAGGACCAACGTCGGTTCAAGGACTACACCGTTCCAGCGAGCGAACGCACGACGGTCACCCGTGCCGCCGTTCTTGCTGCAAATCCCGCCACAATAGGGGAAAGCAACAGAATGATCACGTCCCAAAGATCAAGGTTGAGGGTGGGCAAAAGCCATGAACGATCCGCGGACACCGAATTCGCCGAAAACAGCATAATCGCGACTCCTCCCAGCGCCGCGAGCGCGCCGACAGCGCCAGCTTGCAATCCTAATATCCAGAATCGCCGTTCAAACAGGTTGGCAATGAAGCTGTCTTCGGCCCCTGACAGATGTAAAACGTCGACGATGTCTCGCCGCGCCAGAAGAGCAGCATGGGTCGCAAAGGCAATAACAGCAATGGCCGTGGCAGCGAGCAGGGCAACAGCTCCAAGGGCGACGAGCCTTATCGTTGCGAGAGATCGACGAACATCGCCGGCCCAGTCTGCGTGATCGTCAGCGCGTGCAGATATGCCAGCTTCGGCAAGCTCTCGCTCTATATCTGGACCAATGCGTACAGCATCAGGAGCGGTTTTAACTTCGACGAGCATTGGCAGTGGCAGGCTCGCAGGTAACCCATCACGGCCGAACCAGGGTGCGAGCAACTCGGCAATGTCCTCGCGTTCAACGAGATTGGAGCTTATTACAGAATTCATGTCCCCGATCAGACGCTCCGCATCTCTCGCCGCGCGGCTATCCACATCCATCAGTCGCACGGTAATTTCGCCCTCGACTTCGCTCGTCCAGTCGGCCGCCGCTCCATAAGTTGCGCGAGCTGATAACGCAGCCATGGCGGCGAGAAAGCAAAGTGCACAAACAACAAAGAAGAGAGCGGACTCTCGAGCATCGCTGACGGGTAATAAAGGGGCTTCCCGCGAATCTGCGCTCATGATGCCATTCCGTGTTCTGCGTCTCGCACCAGAAGTCCATGTTGCAATCTAAGGACTGGGGCATCAAGCTTACGCACAATCGATAGGTCATGGGTTGCAATCAGAACGCTGGCTCCAAGGCGTTGGCTGAGTTCCCAGAACAATCGCATCAGCCTCATGCCCATTTCTGGATCCACGTTGCCGGTAGGCTCGTCAGCGATCAATAAGTCCGGTTTCCCGACAAGCGCGCGCGCTATTGCCACCCGCTGCTGCTCACCTCCTGAAAGCGTCTCGGGCTTGGCATGAAGTCGTTCTCCGAGCCCGACCCAGCGAAGGAGCTCTTCCACGTCTTCGCGATAGTCTTTTTCCTTCCGGCCAATCACCCGCAAGGGCAGGGCGGCATTCTCATATGCAGTCAAATGCTCAAGGAGGCGGAATTCTTGGAATACGATGCCAATGCGCCGTCGAAGCGCCGAAAGCTGCTTCCGATTCAGCTTTCCCGTGTTCTGTCCGAACAGATAAACATCGCCAGCGGTCGGCCTCATGGCCAGATAGATCAGCTTCAAGAGACTGGTCTTTCCGGCACCCGAAGCCCCGGTCAGAAAGGTGAATGAGCCCTGTTTGAGCTCGATATTGAGATCGCTAAGCACGTCATCGACGGTGTCGTATCGCAAGGATACGCCATCGAACCGGACGCTCGGCGTGTCAAAAATGTCAGGGCGAATATGGCGAGTCATGCTGGCTATGGTTAAGGAGAATCTCTAAATGAAGTATTCCTCTGAACCGGAACTATGTCCAAGGCATGATCCTCACCTGTCCATCCTGCGATACCCAGTACTTCGCCGATGATGAAAGCATCGGCGATAGCGGGCGCAGCGTTAAATGTGCAGCCTGCGGTCATTCCTGGCATGTCCACGGCTCCGGCGGCATCGAAGAGGATGTTCCGGCGACCGTCGCAGGCGGTGCCCATGAGGCCTATAGAGAGCGGGTCCGCGAGAGAAAACGCCGGAAAAGCCGCCTTGCTGCCACGAGTGCCTGGCTGATAACGGGATCTGCTTTTTTTGTTCTTTGTGGCGCGCTCGTAATATTCAGAAACGATGTCGTTCGGGTCTGGCCTGAGGCCGCGAATGCTTACAAGGCAGCTGGATTGGAGGTGAATCGGTTCGGGCTCGACTTTGCGTCTGTCGATGCCAGCCGCACATTCGATGGAACTATGCCAATCCTGACGATTTCTGGTACTGTTATGAACGTGTCCACAATCTCGCAGCCTGGGTCCAGCGTGCGGATCGGCCTTCGCGACGAGGTGGGTACCGAAGTCGCATCCGTCATCGCGCCAATGGACCGGAGTGAAATAATCCCCGGCGGCTCCGCCACTTTTTCGACGCGCCTTGAAAACCCACCTGTGGAGGCCTTCGATCTCGAACTATCATTTGTGGCGCCCGAGGGTGGACTTTCCATTTTTCGCGGCGGCGGCCGCATAGATGCTGCCGAACCCGTCGAAAACCAGACCCAACCTTCCGGCACTGTAGTGCCCCCTGATGAAGCGACCCCGATCCAATGACAGACCTGCAACCCGAAGATATCAGCGTTCTCCTGGACGAAGACGAACTTATGGCCAAGATCGACACGCTAGCGGCAGAAATCGCTCCACATCTTCAAGGGGATTGGACCGCGGTCAGCATCCTCATCGGAGCGACGCCATTCACAACTGATCTTATGAAAGCGCTCGCCCGCTGCGGTGCTCACCCAGTGCTCGACGTCATTTGGCTTGAAAGCTACAAGGATGAGAAGCAAAGCTCAGGTCGCGTAACTGTCCGCGCCGACTTGTCCCGTCCTGTAAAAGACCGCGGGATCCTTTTGATAGATGATGTCTTTGATACTGGCCGAACTCTCCAATTCGCCAAGACGCACATTCTCGCAAAAGGAGCGCGCGAGGTGCTAACCTGCGCCCTTGCCCGCAAGCCCTGGGCACCGAAAGATGATACGGATGTTGATTTCTGCGCCTACGAAGCACCAGGTAAGTTTCTCGTCGGCTACGGCATGGACGATGCCGGCAAGTATCGCGGCCTGCCTTTCATTGGCGCTGTAGAATAGTCCACTATGCCCATTTGAGACAGGCTTATCTTGAAACGATATGCTAAGGCGCAGCGATTATCCTGGTCGCAGGGCTTTCTTTGGATGGACCAGACATGAGTTGGCAACAGAAATTGCAGATCGCACTCGTCGAGGATCGATGGCTGCAAATCGGGCTTCTAGTGCTCATCGCCACGCTCATCAACATAGTCTCGTCACCGGCACCACAAGTTAATCCGAATGATTGGCGCGGGGTGCTCGCTGACGCGCCAGCCGAAATCCAACGCAGCTATGGCCAGGATCATCCGCTCGTCATCGAGCTTCCGGTTACAAGAGATATTGCTTTCGATGTCGCCATCGCCCAATTGCAAGGTCGAACAATCCTTATAAAGGACGAAACCGGCCGCTGGCGGCGCTGGGATGCCCCCCGGGACGAATATGGTGAGATTACCGACCACTCAGAAACGCTGGCAAATATGGCTGAGCTCGTCTGTGCCGACGATATTCCAGAAGATCTCGTTAGAGCCCTGGCGGCTCTCCCGGAAGATCACCGCTCTGCTCTCTGCAAGGCGGGAGATGGAGAGTAGCTAAAGTCAGACAGCCGCTCTTGGTGCCGAAGGTCTAAGTCGGCACCTTAAATTTTCGCTCACCAGAGGTGATGCTTGCCCGCGAAATCAAGCGTTCAGAACCGTGCTCCACGAAAAGTTGACGAGCGCCTCACTCTTTTGCCAGAGATTTTGCGCGTCAGCTTCATTCAGGGCTTTTTCCGATACAAGCGCGTCGCCAACTGGGCCCCGGCTGTCTCCCATGCTGGTCGGGCCATAGTAAGCACCCGGAACGGCTTCGGATCCGGCCGCACACAAAACGGTTGGGATCGCCCCTTTGTTAGCTGGCTGGGCCATCAGCGTATTGGTGACTTTGTAGAGACCTTTTAAGAGCCCGGTCGGGCCAGTGCTTTGCAAAGATGTGTCAGAATATCCAGGATGGCAGGCATAACTGCTGACCGTGCTTTCTGCCGCTTTCAGCTTTCGATCGAGTTCCAGGGCGAACAGCATATTCGCAAGCTTGCTCTGTCCATAGGCGAAACTCGGCGAGTAGTTTTCGGTCATCATCAGATCGTCGAAGTACATGCGCCCGAACTTGTGCGCGATACTACTTACAGTGACGATGCGACCAGACGCGTTTGCGACCAGATCGAACAAGAGCCCGTCGAAAAGAAAATGACCGAGGTGGTTGGTGCCGAGCTGCATTTCAAAACCGTCAGCGGTTTTCTGAGGAGGAGTTTGCATGATCCCGGCATTGTTAATCAGTGCATCGAGTCTTGAGACCTTCGACCTCGTTTCATCAGCAGCCGCACGCACCGATGACAGATCGGCGAGATCAAGCGTGACCTGATCTACCGTTCCGCGAACTTCGGACTTCAATTCATTTACTGCGCGCGCCGCTTTATCCGGGTTTCGCGCGGCGATGATGATATTACCTCCAGCACCTCCCAGATACCTTGCGGCCTCGAATCCGATGCCGGAATTTCCGCCGGTGATCAGATAGTTTTTTCCTGTGAGGTCCGGTAGTCTGTCGACTTTCCAGTTCCGAAATCCACTGTTGGCGATCTTCTTTGGCATCGGCCGGCCCTCTATCCTCAATATTTGTCAACAACTGTTGACCACTAAATACGTTATGGAGTCGAATTGTCAACACTTGTTGACTGTTGACCTCTGACACTGTGTAAAAGGGAATGTCCCAAACCATGAAAACCAAGGACAAATTACTACTACACGCTCGACGACAATTCTGGGCGAACGGATACTCGAATGTTTCGTTGCGTCAGATAGCCAGTGCCGCAGGAGTGGACGTTGCGCTGATTTCCAGACATTTCGGCGGAAAGCTCGGTTTGTTCAAAGCGACGCTGGAAGGGGCCTTTGATACATTCGAAAAACCTCCGTCCACTGAAGCAGAATTGATCGAAGCGTTTGTTCATATCTTCGCAAAAACACCCCGGTCGAATACGGAGCCGTCGGCGATCAGAATGCTGTTGACCAATTCCCACGATGACGAAGTGGGAAGCTTGGTTCGCCGGATATATGACAAGCATTTCCAGCTGGGCTTGCGTTCCCTCTTGGGCAATGAGCGCGCGGCCTTGTTCGCGGCGGTCGTATTCGGGTTTAGCGTCGCTGAAAAATCGCTGCGCATAGGCGGCATCGCGCCACCCCACAGCGCTGACTATGAAGCTCAGCTGAAACACTTGATGCAAGCGGCACTCGATTTTTCGGACTAAATCGGATCGGCCAGGCTTCTTGTCTCGACGCCTCGAAACCGAACGACTTTGCACCCGCAGAATCTCGTGCTTAGTTCGCATTGCAGCGATTGGAAGGGGACGCCATGAGACGCATCATATTCGCACTAAGCTTCGCTATTGGTAGCCTGGTATTGCCGGGGGGCGCTGTCGCCGAAGACATTGACGGCGTTGAGGAACATCCAATGATCGAGCGCTATCCGGGTCAGGAGATCCGGTGGCAGAAGATCGAAAACTACATGCCTTACGAAATCGCCGTGGGGCCGGTGACGGGCTACAGGCGCATTGACGACTGGATCGAAACAGAAGGCCGGGTCACCCGGACCTTCTATGCGCTCGAAGGAGAAGAACGCACGTTCTCGGAAATCTATCTGAATTATCTTGATGCACTGAAAGCTCAGGACTTCGAAATTCTGGCCGAAGGTGTTGCCCCAGACCGCCGTGGCAATCGGATCGGGGGCACGAGCTGGATCGGTGTGGCGTATGCGGCCAACCCCATCACCGAGCAGGGAGCAGAAGTGAACAGCCTGTTCGCCGGAACGGCTACCGGCGGCGGTTCGGGTTCAATAATCGCAAGGAAAGAGCGCGCGGCGGGAACCGCTTACCTTGTATTTACCGTAGAACAGCACGCATCCGATTATATCGGAGCGCTGATAGACATCGTGGAGGTGGCAGCGGCGGAGACGGGGCTCGTTATCGTCGATGCCGAAGCGATTGGATCGGACATGGCGGAGTACGGGCGCGTGGTCCTCGACGGCATCGTGTTCGATTTCGATAGCGCGACCCTGTTGCCGGAATCGGATCAGGCGCTTGCGAATATTGCTGAATATCTCTCGGCCAATCCGGAGAAGTCTTTCTACGTGGTGGGGCACACCGATTCCGTTGGGACGTGCAGCTATAATTACGGTCTATCGGGCGATCGGGCTCGTGCGGTTGCCGAGGCATTGAAGGAGCGGCATGGCATCGCCCATGAACGGCTCGACCCCCATGGGGTCGGCCCCCTCGTGCCGGTCTTTTCGAATGAGAGCGAGGCGGGCCGGGATCAAAACCGTCGCGTCGAGCTGGTCGAACGTCAGCCGCCGCGATGACACTCGAAGTAATTTCCGAGCGCGCCTAGCCCCTGCGCCGCAACCGCTCCAGAATCCCAAGCACCGGCTTGGCAACGACACCTCCGGCCTGGCCGAGGCGCATGGCTCCGGTGAGGCGGGCGCGGATATAGGCGTCCATCCTGTCGTCGTCCTCTTCATCGAGCCACTTCAAGACGATGAGGGGCACAGTGACGGCGAGCAGCCCACGCTTGGAGTATTTGTTATAGTCTTCTGACGGGTCGCCAATCGCGGTCCACACCATGTCGGCGACCGACCAGGTGCGCTCCAGCGCGTCGCCCGCGACCCAGGGGAGAAAGCCTCTCGCTGCCGCCTTGCGCACAGCTTCACGGTTCGGTTCTAGTGCCGAGAGCCATGCTTTGACACCAAAAGCCACCTTGTCCCGGACACCAACCGTCTCGAATTTGGTGTCTTTTATGGTGCCTCTCGCGGCCTCCTCGGCGGTGTCGAAGAGGTGGTCGATCAGGTCAATTACGCCCCGCGGGGCGGCGAGAGCCTGCTCGCCCGGTGTGAGAGCGGCCGCCTCTGCTGCAGATTTTGCTGCCCGGTCTGTCCACCCATCGAAAGGGACATTTGGTAGGAGCGCGTCAAGCCAGCGCGCGCGTAAACCGGCCGAGGGGGTGGGGGCAACCATATTAACTCCTTCGGTGCCAACAGGTGTAGGCAAGCGGGCTATCTCGTGTTATGCGCCCGCACTGATTTATGATATGACGTAGGTTAAATATGCGGAATGCGACGTAAAGCTCCGCAAATATTGAGATTTTTTAGGAGAGTGTCCCATCGTACAGATCATCGTACGCGACAATAATGTTGACCAGGCCCTGCGGGCGCTGAAGAAAAAGATGCAGCGCGAAGGCCTATTCCGGGAGATGAAAGCCCGGAATCAC
>JBCCIW010000040.1:0-17052 GCA_039028055.1 Pseudomonadota bacterium
AGGCCTTACCTGATAGAGACCAGGGCCCTATCCGGCGGTGGTGGAACGATTTATTCGCGAATGAGATACGATGAGCTGAATCGGATGGAGTTCCAATCATTTCCGTCGTTCAGTTCGAGTGCGGCGACCGGCGTAGAAATAAGCTATGATGGGCTTGGGCGTGTTATCAGTGAGCGGGAAAACGTCTCACCCTATGCGACAACCAATACGAGCTATCTTTCGGGAAACCGGGTCAGGGTCGCGGATCCAGAAGGAAACGTCACAACGACCACATATTCCGGGTATGGCTCTCCGGATGATGGCAATCCTATTCGGACCGACCAGCCCGAGGGATTCTCTACCTCTATGTCGTATGACATTTATGGGAATCTGCTGAACGCCACCCAGAGCGGGATCACGCAAACCTGGGCCTACGACAATCGGTTGCGGCTTCAGTCACACTACACGCCAGAACAGGGCTGCTGGATCTACGGCTACAACAACGCCAATGAACGCACCTCTATTGCCCATGGCCCGAACTCCAATTGCGCTGCGAGCAATGGCAGCACGACAATCAGTTCGTATGATCTTCGCGGACGCCTGACCAACATCAACTATCCGTCGGGCACTACCGATGTTGCCATGACTTACGACGCAAATGGGAACATTTTGACCAATGTTCGGGGACCGGCATCATGGACGTACACATGGGATGAGAACGATCAACTCCTGACCGAGACGCTCCGCATTGACGGCAAGACCTTCGCCATGGGTCACACCTATAACAGCAATGGTGCGCGGTCTCGCTGGACGGCTCCTAATGGTGCAGTTTGGGACTTCTATCCCGACGGCCATGGACGGCGTACCGGCGTCGTCTCTGCTGCGTTCAACTGGAACCTCCTTTCCGGTGCGACCTATCATCCAAACGGTGAGCTGAAGCGCATCAGCTATTGGAATGGCCTCTTTTATGAGTCGACCCAGAATGCTCGTCAGCAGATAGATTACATCCATCATGCCTTCGTGCTTCGCCAGAACATAAATTATGACAATAATGGCCGGATCACGCGCATCGATGATTGGAACGATAATTCACGGGACCGGGACTATACCTATGACGGTCTTGGCAGACTGAAGACGGCCAATGGCCCATGGGGTAATGGTAGCTACACCTACAACAATCGGAACAACATTACGCGCAAACAACTCGGCAGCCGCGTTGTAGATATCCAATACGACAACACAAACCGGGTCCAGCGGCACCGCGACAGTTTTAATGGCAATGCCTGGCAGAACCATGTTTACGACACCAGAGGCAATGCCACTGACAATGGTCCGATAAACTTCGCCTATGATTGGGCCAATCAACCCACCTCAATGTCTGGATCCGACAGCGGCGCTTTCACCTATGACGGCAACTATAAGCGCGTCAAACAGGTGATCAATGGCAACACGTCCTACTCCGTCTACGACCTTGATGGCGTTTTGGTCTGGCGGGAGACGAATGGATGGCCCGTATCAGAGCTATCCGTTGGTGGGCAAAGCACGCGCATCGGTGGATCGGCACCGAATATCCACAAGGATCTGCTCGGCTCGCCCGTGGCCGCGACGGACTTCAATGGCGTTGCCTGGCGAGAAGACTACACGCCGTTCGGTGAATCCCGACTGAACCCCACCGGCAATGAGGACAGCCACAACTTCACCGGCCACATCAAGGACAATGATACCGGCCTCGTCTACATGCAGGCGCGGTACTACGACCCTGTCATTGGGCGGTTCCTCTCCACAGACCCGGTCGGCTTTGCACAAGGTGGTGTCGGATACTTCAATCGGTACGCATATACGCAAAATGACCCGGTGAATAATATAGACCCTACCGGCATGACGTGCACTGGCAGTCGTATTACAAATGATAATGGAACTTGTGCTAGCACGGGCGGCTTTACGACAGGGTTGACCGGTATCGTACAAGGAAATCAGATTAGGCAATCCCAACAAGTCGCCGCCCAACCGCAATTAGGAAATCCGAGGTTTGCTGGGGCCCTAAAAAACCTTGCAGACGTAACTGTTAACAGGTTGAATGGTAAGGCTGCCGAAGATGCAGAAGCGGCAGAACTGCAGTCTCAAGGATTTACTGTTGCGAGAGAAGTGACCTTTTTGGGGCCAGCAAGTGGAAGAAGAGCGAGACTGGATATTGTGGCGTTTAAAGAGCTAGCTCCTGATGTAGACGGCTCCCCAGTTTTTGGCGTTCGATTCATCGAAGTAAAGTCTGGTTTATTCAGCCGATTGACAAGAAATCAACGTGCAGTTTTTCCTGAAATAGCGCGCGGAACTGCTATACCGGTTGGCGCAAATGTCCCTTCACCTCCACTAATACCGGGTACACAGATTATTTTTCAAACCCGACCCAACATTCCAACCCCAGAGTTATTGATAATAGGTAGATGAATAGCGAACTTGAAACAGTATTACGAAGTATCGAAGACGAGTTTGTGCATTTTGGGTTGCAGCGAACTAAGAGATTTCAATACAGAAGATTATTAGTGGGCGGATTAGAATTTGGCATCGTGCTTCTTATCAATAAGCCAAAGGGAAATTTTATAGTTCAACCACAGGCCTGTATATTCGCAGATGCTTTATCAAAGAGTGTATCTAGGTCCGGTATAATGTTACCTCATCGGCACGCGCCACGAGATCCAATTGTCAAACAGCCGTTTCCCTTCAGTTGCTCAAAATACCTCGGTATCGATCACCCGGAATTGAGCGGGCTGTATTCCACAACCCCGGAGAAAGAACGCTGGGTAAATTTGTTTACCAAAAAAACCAATCAACTTCTGCGCGCCGCGAATGAATGCTTGGTGGATGGTGATAGCTTATTAGATTTTCTATGGGTAAATCGATATTATATCCCTTACAGCGAGTTTCTTATATTTGAGATTTGTGAAGGTCGTGGTGGTTTTGAGGTGAATAGTGCTGAAAAGTACCTACAATTAATAAGCGATTAGCCGAGGATGGGATTATTAAAAACTCAACCCTATAGTTACTTTGTCTGCTGACAGATTAGCATACTGAAGATAATAACATTCATCTGCTCAGCTTCACTGCCGGATCATAACTCTGAGTATCCTACTCCACGTAATTAAGACGCGATCACCACACTTTCCGAATCCACCACGGCCAATCCAACGTCGGTTCCGTCCTTAAAGAAGCACCTAACGATCCTCCGATCAAAGCTCAGCTGACGGTTGACCCATTCGCAGATGAGGCCCTAGCCCTCGATCAATCCTCGCAGCTTTACTGTCGCACTGTTCTCACAGCGCGGATTCCTGCCCAGAGCAGCGAATTAAATACCATGTAGTTACCCGAGTGATCTGATAATTGTAGCGCGTAATTCTGATGGTAACGGTCGATTTCCATCTGCAATCTTTTTGGCATTAGACGGGTCTATGTCGAGCCGCCTCCCAAGCGAAGACCAACTATAATGTTGGACAAAATGCTTCATCAACGCTCTCGCTTGCTCATCCAGGCGCTCTTCGATTTGCTTTGCTTCCAACAGCAAAAATCCGGATATGACGAGCTTAGAAATTACAGTGTCTGGAAACATAGTTCTTGGTTTGGATGCGTTGATGACTGTTTCTGGACGGAGCTCTGCGACATTGGCAAGTCGGCCCACGGATACGATTGGTTTCACCGCTCCGATGAACTGCTTCAACTGATCAATCTGGAACAGGCTTCCGATGCTCGGTATTGTTCGCGCAACAGGACTGCCAACGATCATGTGTTCTTCCCAATTGTCTGCTTCTTTCCCGCAGAACTGAACGCCGATCACTTCGATACGTCGTCTTTTAGTTTGACCTCGACTGTCCCAGTTACCGTTCAAGAATTTAGCTTCAGAGTGCAGGTGGTAGAGGCTGAGTTTGTTTGCATAACTTTCCAGCCATCTACGTTCAAAGGCTGCGCCCGTTTCCCGATCGAATATCTCCAACTCTGTGTCGTTTGGATCGCTCGAATATGGACTTACCGGTTTGGGGTCGTTTCCATGGGCTTCGACCCACGCTTCGGCATCCGGATCGGTGAAGGCAACTTCGCTTAGATCTGTAGAGCTATAAATCGACAAGAAGCCGAATGGCCGAACCTGGTCCTGATAGTCGCGTCCCTCATTGTAATGCTTGAACCACTTTTGAAGCTCGGACGATGTTACGGCATATCGACTGACCGCTAGGGCATGGAAACGCTCATCATCAAATTGCGGGTGATCATCGCCTCGGTCTGCGGCCAGACAAATCACCCGCCATAGATCTTTATGCCAGCGGAGTATTTTCGAGGTTTCGGTTGCATCATCTGGATCGACATAAGGTGACTGCAGGTGTCCAAGTCCGTGGGCTGAGGCTTTGCGAATGACAATGTCATCGTCGGTGCTATTGAAAAGCGCATAGCGTTTCGCTGATACTGCATAGCAATAGAGGGGCGGCGCATCTGCGAGCGATCCTTTTTTGTCCTCTGGAAAATTCTCATCTTCCAATTCGAGAATAGAACTTTCATCGCCGTAGGGGTTGAGACCGCCAAACCAATCGCAGACGTCGTGAATGCGTTTCGCAAACTCCGCGCGTTCCATATCACCCGGCTTGGCAAATGTGATCCCGTCAGTGTCGCAGAAACACCAATCCAATTCCGCGTCCGCAGCTTTTCGTTCGGCGAGGGCGAGCATCAATCTCGCAGCACCGGTGATCAGTGTTGCGAGCAATGGGTGGAAATATGTGCCTGGCTTTTCTTTCACATTTGATTTGATGACTGCGCGTCTGCCATCGAAACCATATGCTCGGAGGTTTTTGTCCGTTGTCACCTGGACGATGAGTTCGATGAAGATTCCGTAGCTTGTCGAATTGGCCAAAATTTTGAGCGCCTGTTGCAGCGCATCAAGTCGGGCTTCTTCTGACGTGCCCGTTGCCTGCTTGCCTTCTCCTTTGACCGATCTTCGAAGTTTGATGACGGTCTTGAAGAAATCATCCTTTGTTGGATCGACGGAATAGTCGCTGTCTCCGGCTAGCGCCACGGGCTGTAACCCGTCTTGTCTTTCTTTGGGAATAAACCGAAGCGCTTCGACGATCTCCGGTGTTTTCCCTGTTAGGAGTTTTGAAGCAATGCAATCGGCAAGGGTGAACCATAGGGGTTCAGGAGAAGTGAGATGATTGAGGCCGATATTGGGTGTTTGGTTTCCCTTTGCGACCGTCGATCGATAGATCGTTCGAACTGGTAGAACGTCGCCGTCCGGTTTGATCCGAACAAGCATGGTGAGCTTCGGCCAGAATTCGGGTTTTGAAAGATCCTCAATATTGAGACCATTAAATAGGTTGCGGGCATCCTCAGTGGTGTCTTCCATCTCAACACCTTTCGCGGTGACGAAGTCCCAAAGCTTCATGAGAGAGCAGACGGTCGGATACATGGATAGGAAATCGCAATAGGCAACTTCGGTTGCTTGCCGCCGAATACGCACTTCCGCTCTGCCGCCATAATAGGTCGACATGATCGGACCGATTAGGCCTTCATCAAAATCAGGCTGAACCTCTTGCCAGGGCTTGATGCCCATTTGCTTCAGATAGGCTTTGCCAAGCGAGGCCTCAGAATAAAGTTTATGGGGCGGCGCGCTATCAAGACCATGCTCATCGAGCTTTTTGATGAGGGCGCGATAACACTCCCACGTCGCCTGGACGTCCCCCATGGCATACTCGATGTATTCCGGGGTGAGGCGTTGACCGTGTTCAGATGAGGATTGTTTCGGAGTATCGATCCCAAGATGCTTGCTCAGTCGTTCCAATGAAAAGCCAGGTCTAATCAAGGTCGCCGCAAGCGTTTTAACGTCGACGAAGAAACTCGGGCATTTGTAAGTTGGCGGCTCTTCGCCTTTGGGCACGCGACCCGCATTATCGTTCTTCGTTTTTGCAAACTTTATGAAGGCGGCCGACGGCGAGATACGTTTCACCCTTACATGGGGATACTTATCGTCATCTATGAGCCTGAAAGAAAAACCATTGTGAAATCCTCGATCCCACTCATCGGATTTCGCTGTACCATGGCGAACAGCAATGCGAGAGATGTCAAAGGGAAGATTAAAACCAACAATCGAACCTTCCAGGAGTGCCGTCTCAGCAAAGAATTTCTCTTTGATAAATTCGGCAACAGGGATGCAGATATAACTGTAGTGGTCGGCATAGTGTTTTAGGAGCACAAGCTCGTCAGCTTCCAAAGCATCTTCATCGTAGAAGAAGCCATCCTCGAACAGTTGGTCGCCATCATAGATTTGATAGGCTCCGAACCGTAGCCTTTGGGAGACGCCGGTTGTTGTTTCTGTATCGAAGACGAGGGTGCGCTCCTTCGGACGATCTTTATGAGCATCCTTCTTTGCGTTTTTGGGATGCTTGCCTTTTTCCTTCGTGTCCTCGTCTTCGTCTTTCGTGTCCTTGTTCTCGGCCATGTAGGCGCGCAGGTGAATGCGGTGGGGTTCGCGATCCCCAAACATTTCGAGTGGATTGGACATGGCACGGGCGACTCAACTATTCATCCTCCCCATCGTACATTTCGCTTGCCGATCGATTAATGAGCCTCTCTTCGATATCTCCTAGGCGGTCATCGAAAAACTGGAGAATGTCCCTGATGTCACCGAGCAGGAGCGCATCGCTTACGTCTTCAGATATCTTGCCGTTAGCTGTCTTGGGGTGTTCGTGCATTTGCATGTCGGTGAGTGCAGTGTGCGCCGCCTCCGAGATCTCTATACAGTCATCAGAGAACTTCGCTCGACCAATATGATGTATTTCAGTCTTCTCAGGATTGACCTCGCCCGTAAGAGGGCAAACGAAGTTCCTATCCACGCCGTACTTCCTGTTGCGTTTTAACATTCGCCCTCTCCGCGCCCGCAAACGCTCATAGCTTCCTACAATCGCAATTTTTTTCCGACCGCTCATAGGAATGCTCCGGGTGCATAGATGGCGTCGTCAGAAACATCATTGGCGACGAACAGTTCACGGAGGACATTTGGTCGTGTCTCGAACGGATGGAGGTCTCTTTTTATGTCGCGCACGCGCATGCCAATAAAAGGCTCAATGTCGGCATAATCATTCTTGGTGCGGAACTTCCGAACGGCTGCCATATATCGACCGGCCAGCCTCTTCTGTTCGCCCAGAACTGTAACCCTCTTCCGGCGTGCATTCGAAAAGATACTGAACGTTGCTGGCCGGAGGTCATCGACTATCCGAATTCTACCCCGTTCACGTACCAGATCTGCATTGTCGAAAAGGTATCGTCGAAGCCGTCCAGGGTTGATGCCGAGGTCTTTTGCAACAGCGGTATAAGCGTCACCTTGTCGAACCCGATCGAATGCGATCTGAAGCGGGTCGGTTTTTGGAAGATCTATGGCTGATCGTTCCCGCCGCCGGTCCTCAACGATTAGAAGTCTCCGGCCCCGTTTTGTATCGACCGTTGCATTGGCTCTAATAAAAGTGCCGAGACGCCGGACACCTATATGGTGTTTCTTCGCCGCTGCGCTGACTGAACTTCCAAGTCGGACATCATCGAAGGCTCGATTAAGGCGGCGGCGGTTGGTTTTTGGGTTTGATTTTCTGTTTGGCATTTACCTGCTCCAAATTTGAAGCTGGCAAAATGACCACCTCATGAATCGCCAAATCGCCCGTTTTAGACCGTCAAATGCTGAAATCATCAAACAAAACAGAGCAAGATGAATGGCTAAAAGAGTCAGATTTCATAGCTCAGCTCGCCGATCTTGGGGTTTCAGTAAGTCATGATCAGCTGAAGGCCTGGGATAAGAGAGGTTTGGTGCCGTCTCAAAGTCCGTATGGAAGGAAGGTGTATCACCGTAGAGATTTGATGCAGGCCAAAGACTGCGCCGAGCTATTTAGGATCAAGAGACGCTCAAAATATGTAGGCTGGCGTCTTTGGTTGCTTGGCTACGAAGTTCCGGAAGACCACTGGCGGCAACATATTGAAGCTGCCGGTAAAAGCGCGAAGGTTCTCAAGCGGCTTCCCAACGATCTCGGCGAGGCCGACGAAGATCAATTTCAAAATCGGCTCTATGAGAGCACGGCCGACGCCAAGCTGGTTGGTCCTAGTGCATCGGCGAAACGGCGGATGTCCCCCGGAACAGTACAAGACGCTTTATTGGCTATAATCAGCGCCGCACTTGGTTATGAGTCATTTCATCCGGAACACATAAGAGATGACGACAAGTTCACAGAAGTGACGACATTGCTCGGCATGCGTTCAGGGCTGTCGCATCAAATCGGTGGTGAGCGTATGAACTACAGACTTGGTGTTAGAAACATGCTGCATCTTCTTGGTGGAATGCGCCACGTTCGCGTTGATCGCGACTTGTTTCGCGGAAGCGGACTTAAAGAGCTCAAGGCGGCCCGCGATATCTTTCGGCTTACATGTGAAACAAGCATAGATACCCACGACTCCCTTAAATGGATTTTTGGCCCACGCGCGTTTGGCTTCCACTCAGTTAGATGGCTGTGGGAAAACGCCCCCAAGAACATTCAAGCGGCGTGTGTGCTTGGCATGGTTGGCGCGCGGTACCTGGACGCCGAAAGTGTTTATTCAATTGCTGAGCTCAAGGAACTGCGCGCCCAATCAGCAAAGCTCAAAAGCGATGCTTTCGCGTTCAAAGAGCTTCTTCAGGAAGACAAAGAACTGGCGGCAATCGCTGGTCCGAGGAAGCTGCGAAAGGCTTTCCCAACCATAGAAAGTAAGCTAAAATTAATCAATAAAATCAGTGAGATAATGGTGAGAAGACAAGCTCTCACTGCATAGGTGAGGGATCTGCGTTTTGCTCGAAGAAACTTGGAGTGCGTATTACGACGCTGTTGTTTCCGACTGGCTCAAGCGCTCTGAGTATTGGGCTGCAAAAGCTGCGAAATTCGAGCCGAAACCGACGGAAGTTGAGCCTCGCATAAAATATCCTTCGAAGCGGAACAGATCCCTAGTGCTCGCCGGACATGGGGCTGGTATTCAGATCAAGAACAATGCGTTGGTCGTAAAGAACGGTTTTTCCCATTGGCCCCAAGAACAACAGATCTGGACATATTATCCAGCCGATCCAAAGCTGCCGGATCGGATTGTTATGATCGATGGTAGTGGGACCATGTCATTTGCCGCGATGGATTGGCTCAAAACCCAAGGCGTCGCGTTCATTCGGATTGATTGGCGCGGACAGTCTCAACTGATGCTCGGTGGCTCAGGCTCCGTCACAGACCCTGAAAAAGTCCATTGGCAATATGAGACCGCAAAACACATGAAGCGTCGTGTTGCTTTTGCCGGGCAACAGATCAGGGCAAAGCTCGAAGGCACACTGGACGTTCTCAACAACTATCTGCCGGACACACCGCCATGTGTTCGTGCAATCGAAGAAGCTCAGATCTGCATCGAGCAAATCGATGCCAGGACTTTCAGAACCGCGAGAGAGCTCTTTATCGCCGAGGCGAGGGCGGCCCGGTCTTACTTTCGTGCTTGGGTCGGAATTGAACTCAATTGGATCGATACGAAAGCTCATCCGGTTCCACCGCGATGGCAAGTCTACAAACGGAGGTCTGCGTATTCGCCAACACCTAAACGCTCCAATCGCAATGCGACGCACCCTTTAAACGCGATGCTGAATTACGCCTATGCGCTTCTAGAAAGTGATTTGAGAATTCAATCGCTAACGGATGGGTTTGATCCTGGCATCGGGATCTATCACCGAGGCAGGGAAGGATCAGAATACGCGTTCATCTATGATCTGATGGAAGCTGAAAGGCCGAAGGTAGATGCGCGCGTTTTAGACTTTGTGTTCAGCTCAAGATTTTCAGCGAAGGATTTCATTCTGACAGATGACGGGGTTTGTCGATTGTCGCCACAGTTGGCGAGAACGTTGATTGGCGGGTTGAATCGTCCGTAGACTGTATAAACTAAGGCTATGTGACTTTTATTCTAATGGGTGCGAAGAAGATAGGTGAGTTGATTTTGCCTAAGTTACGTAAAAGCGCTCGTTAGAAATTGGTGACCGACCGGTGATCATTGGCCTTATTGCGACGTATGTCGGGTAATTTCTAACGACTGCTCTCGGCGGCGGAGGAGACGAAATACGCCTATCGCTTACTACGCTGTTGCCACGCCCAACAATCATACTTGTAAAGTGGATTTTTTTTTCGAAGTACTTCCACTTGCTCCCATGCGGCGTCCCAGGACAACTCGTTACTAATAGGCTCAGATTCTCCGCCGCCGCTTTGCTCGTGAACTATCCAAATAGGCAAAACGGTGGGCACGCGAGATTCGAAGTATGCCCCCATGAAGCTATTGTACCAGTTCGAGTCCATGCCCATCGACTGATGCTCGCCATTAATCAGCATAAGTCCCCATGGATGCTGAGGGCCAAAACCGTTCTGACAGAACATTAAGCCGCTGTTCGTTTCTTGATGCTCAAGCACTGTCCAACAAGGATATTGTTGGCCTTTATCGCTGTAGTCCCAGTCACGCATAACCATGTAAGGTTCGACAATTAGGGTGTGAATTTGATTCAAGACTCTGCTATCCGATAACTGATCGAGTTCTCGCAAAATCCGATCTTGAATGAGTGCGGGTGTTATCTTCATTCAGCCAAGCTACCTGAGATTCAGTACCAAACAAATCCATCCGTCCGCTGGGCACTACTGTTTCCGCCTCTGACCAAAAGGAGCCGTAAGAAGTCGAAAATCCGCTTTGCTCTCCTCTCGGCGGCTTTGGAGACGAAACTGACTGGTCACAATACATTTATCATGAGCAGTGTCGGTAGACGAAGATCATACTGAGGTCCTATCGGTGAGCGAGACAGAACACTTACTCAAAGCCAAAGAAAGGTACGATCGTTACCTGACCAAAAGATACGGGCAACCGGTTGGAGTCGCGCTGCAAGAGATACAACGAATGGAAATTCGCTTAGGATTCAAATTTCCTGACGCGTATAAAGAGTATCTGCTCTGGATGGGTGAGCATCGAAGTGGCCCTTTTGCTGGCTCAGATTTCTTCTTCACAGACCTTCCAAGCTACCAAACATGGCTAAAAGGTCTTTTTGAAGAGAACGCAACGCCCGTTCCGGATAACTTCTTCTGTTTCTACTCTCATCAGGGATACATCGTGTATTGGTTTGATCGAAGCAGCAGTGATAGCGACCCTCACTGTTGGGGGGCAGGTGAAACTAGCGACGGTTTCGACGTAAAGCCAATCGGCAAGTTCTCTCGACTGGTTCTCGGAGGGGTCGGGGTCGATTAACAGTTTTGCACGGGCATTTAACGTCAATCGAATTCTTTAACGCCCTTTAAGGGCAACCGCAAAAAAACAATCAGTCCGCCCCTGACCAAAAGAAGACGTAAGAAATGGATGTAGAAGCGGACGAAACAGGATTATCTCAAAAACAGCTGAATCGATGTACCAGCTTTTAAATGAACTCGCTTCCGCCCTTGGAACCAGATTTTCAATCCCTTCACGAACGAGGGCGTGCTGACTGGTGGTGGGCTTTTTGGTTTCCGTTTGGGATCTTGGCGGCTGCGTTGCCCGCTCTAGTCGCACACTACTCGATGGGAGTTTGGCCGATCACAAGCCTCACCGCTGTCGTTTCTTACGTCGGTTTATTTGTGCAACTCGCCAGTTGGGGACGGAAAGAGCGGATGTCCATTGTCTTAAGTCAACAGGGACTAGATGATCGAATTTGGGCTGCGAACTACAAACAGCAAATCGATCTTGGGTTTGAAAAATCCGGTGAGTACTTTGGTTTCGATCTGTTGGCACGTCCTATTGGGCAGAGCTCTGAAAGCTATGATGGACACGAAATCATTCTACGGAACTCTAAGGACACAGTTGCAGTCGCTAACGTAATAAGAGTCCATGACGAAGCTTGCTGGCCTCTTGGTACTCATGAATACCTTGAACTAAATGGTGATCAAATCTCGTTAGCCAGTATTTTTGAACGTTCAGATGTCAAATTAAGAATGAGCCTGGCTCAGACGGCTAGAAGCGATTTTGTGTGCATTGGATTGGCGTCCGGCGATGTTGAGACCGAAGGCGTGAGCGCTGCAGAGGTTCTGTCCAAGAGACGCGCGCGGTCTCTAGGCGAAGCACTCATTTCACATGCGGGATTGAATCGCGAACGAAGTCACTTTCGTGCGGTTGGTTTAGGCAACACTTGCATGCCAGCAGCTGATCCAAAGTCGACTGAAGCAAGAAATCAAAGAGCAGCTGTGGTTTTGGCGGTTGTGCGGCGACAAGACATCTCTGAGATATTGGACCTTGAGCGTGTCACCGAAGCGCTAATCCAGAATTACAAAACCGATCGAATTGATCTTTCTAACTACCACCTCTCCGGTGACGTCGCACGTCAACTGGCCAGTGGTGAAATCGATTTCGCGGGGTTTGTGTGAGAGCCTACTTCGACCCTGTATCGTCAGCAGCAGAGCTCGCTTTGGGATATTGTCGATCGACTAGTAGCCCTACGGAAAACTAGTTAACTCAGGTCAAAATCGTTTCCGAAAGCGCATTTTCCCTTATCCCATTGTCAGTGCAGGATTGACTCTTTTCCGAGAGTGAACAAAATAAGAACATATGGATTTTTCCGGTGTTCACTCTGCCGCGACCTTGGTGCCGCGAATAGACAAGCCGTCTCGCTTGTCAGCATTTCCTTTTGGTCTCGGATCATCGGGAGTGCACGAGCTTGCTGAAGCGCGGTTTGGGGATACCGCCGCTATGACCGGGCTGGCTCTTGCGGCGACCAAAGCTTTGCCGCTGGGGCCGATCCTCTGGGTCAGCCAATGGGGACTCTCCCGGGAACATGGCACCCTTCAGCAAAGGCAGGTTGAAGCTTTTCACGGTCGGACACAACCCTGTCTGTTTGTAAGGCCCCGTAGATTGTTCGATACGCTCTGGACGATCGAAGAAGCGATCCGATCGTCCGCTGTCGCTTGCGTGATTGCGGACATTGCCGAAGCTGATTTCACGGCCACGCGCCGGCTTGCCCTTGCATCCAGCCGCCATGGTGTCCCTGCCATTCTTTTGATGCCGCACACACGTGAGGGCGCAACGGCAGCGACCGCCCGCTGGCGGATCTCTTCAACGCCGTCTGCAGTCAATCGGTTGGACCCTCGCGCGCCCGGCCAAATCCGCTGGCAAGCGACCCTGGAGCGCTCACGCAATGTTCCGGAGCTTGCCGGCCATACTTTCGATCTGGACTACAATCATGAAACGCTATCTCTCAATCTGGCTCCCCGGATGGCCGCTCGACCGACTGCGCCGCGCCCGGCTACAGGGACGTCCGCGGAGCCCTGGCAAAAGACAGGCTAAAGGCAGTAAGCCTTTTATTCTGACCGAGGCGGGTGCGAAGGGCCTCGTCATTGTGGCTGCAAGCGCTGAGGCAAAGCGGATGGGTATTACGCCTGGCCTCAGCGTCACCGACGCCCGGGCGCGCGTGCCAAACCTGATTGCCGAAGAGCACGATCCCGAAGCCGATGCCCGTGCCTTGCGCGCCCTGGCAGATTGGCTCGTGCGTTATACCCCGCTAGTAGCGCTCGACGGAGCCGACGGCCTGATGCTGGAGATCACGGGTTGTGCCCACCTCCATGGCGGCGAAGCCCGGATGGCTGAGCGGCTGCATGCGAAGCTGACAGGAGACGGTGTTACCGCCCGTATCGGTGTAGCCTCAACACCCGGAGCGGCCTCTGCCATTGCCCGGGGAGCAGGCACGGCAGACAATCCGTGGGCTATTCTGCCCGACGGCGAAACGAAATCAGGACTCGCTCGCTTGCCGATGGTGACACTCCGCCTCGCTTCAGAAACAGTGATACTGCTTCGTCGTTTCGGGCTAACGCGCATTGGCCAGCTCTATGATATCGACCGGAAGGCGCTCGCCCGCCGGTTTGCCTCCCGGGATCTGGCAGAAGCAGTTTGCCTGCGCCTTGATCAGGCTCTGGGATTACGTGTCGAACCGCTTGAACCGCTTCGTCCAGCTCCGGATTATCAGGCTCGTCTGCAGTGCCCGGAACCGATCGCGACGGCAGAAGCGATTGCCGCTGGGCTTGAGAAGCTGTCAGAAGATCTCACAGCCGAACTCGCCACTCTCGCTCAGGGTGCGCGCTATTTTTGCCTTAGCGCCTACCGAGCCGATGGAACGGTTTCCCGGGCCGATATCACAGCCGCTCGGCCAATCCGCGATCCGGCGCACATCAGCCGCCTCTTCAAGGAGCGGATTGCCCGCATAGATCCTGGCTTCGGCATCGACCTTTTGATCCTTGATGCCCGGCGAGTAGGTGCGATGGCGGCCAGCGCCATGGCGCTTTCCGGTGATCTGGCCGCTAGCGATATGGACGAAGCCGCTGTGGCAGCTCTTACCGACAGGATCACAGCGAAGCTTGGCGAGGGAAGCGTGACCATCCGTGTTCCGCAGGAAAGTCATCTGCCTGAAGCCGCAGAGGCAGAAGTCACATTCGAGGGGGGCTGGCCAGATTCTCCAGAGCGGGCGGCCCTCCATTATGGTGAGAGGCCCTTGCGCCTGTTCGATCCGCCGGAGCGGATAGAAGCCCTCGCTGAAGTGCCGGATGGTCCGCCGATACGCTTTGTCTGGCGTCGTGTGCCCCGCCGTGTGGCCCGGGCCGATGGGCCAGAGCGGATTGCGCCGGAATGGTGGAAACATGCAGGGGCTCCGCCAAGTGCCCCGAGCCCCGAAGGCACTGACAGAAATTGGCTGATCCCGAAAATGGACCCGCGGGCGGATGCCGGAATTATCGCCAGAGCGCGTGCACGCCTTGAGGAAGACGAAGAAAGCATGCCGGTGAAAACGCTTCCGAGAGCACGGGATTATTACCGTGTCGAGGATGTCGATGGCCGGCGCTACTGGCTCTTTCGTGACGGTCTCTACGAGGACGGCCGTGGCAATCCGCCAGACTGGTATGTCCACGGAGTGTTTGTATGACCGAATATGCCGAGCTTTCCGTTACGACGAACTTCTCCTTCCTTCGCGGAGCCTCTCATCCGGCAGAGCTTGTTATGCAGGCGAAAGCGCTCGGGCTTTCCGCCATGGGTGTCGCAGACAGGAATACGCTGGCCGGCGTCGTGCGAGCGCATATTGCAGCAAAGGAAGCGGATCTTCGTCTGCTGGTAGGCGCGCGGCTTGTGCCGGAAGATGGACCGGATATTATTTGCTATCCGGAAGACAGGGCTGCCTATGGCCGTCTGTCGCGATTACTCTCTATCGGGAAAATTCGCGCCGAGAAGGGCAAATGCTACATTCGCCTGGAAGACATCGAAGCGTACGGCGAAGGGCAGGTGTTTATCTTCATGCCGCCAACGAAGCTCGACTCGTTTTTTGAGGAAACGCTACAGCGCTTTGCTGATCTTTTTCCGGGCGCAGTCTACCTCGGAGCAATCTATGATTATCTTGGTAAAACACGAGAGCGGATTGCGGCGCTGGCTGAATTGAGTGCCCGCACCGGTACCAATCTTCTCGCCCTCGGGGATGTCCTCTACCACATCCCTAATCGCCGTCCACTCCAAGATGTACTCACCTGTATTCGGGAACATTGCCGCATCGATGAAGCTGGGTTTCGGCTCAATCAGAATGCAGAACGATACCTCAAGCCACCTGAGGAAATGGCGCGGCTGTTTCGAGGGTTTGAGCCAGCTATTCGCCGTACGGCGGAGATTGTCCGCCGCTGTACATTTTCCCTCGACGAGCTGTCCTATGCCTATCCGGACGAACCTGTGCCACCGAACAAGACGCCAGAGCAGCATCTGTCAGACCTAGCTTGGGAAGGTGCCAAATGGCGGTATCCGGAGGGCACGCCTGATCATGTCCGCGCAGCCCTCGTAAAAGAACTCAATCTCATCAGTGAGCTGAAGGTCGCTCAGTATTTCCTGACCGTAAACGATATTGTCGCCTGGGCACGAGGCGAGAATATTCTCTGCCAGGGACGCGGATCGGCGGCAAATTCGGCGATTTGTTACTGCCTTGGGATTACCAGCGTTGATCCTGCAACGAGCAATCTCCTGTTTGAGCGGTTTCTATCAAAGGAACGAAAGGAGCCGCCGGACATCGATGTCGATTTCGAACACGAGCGACGAGAGGAGGTGATGCAGTATGTCTATCGTCGTTACGGTCGAAAGCGGGCAGCTCTCACAGCGACTGTAATCTCTTACCGGCCGCGATCCGCGATCCGCGAGGTTTGCAAGGCATTAGGACTGACAGAAGATATTTCCACGGCGCTCGCGGGAACAGTCTGGGGCAGTTGGGGCTCCGATATTCCCGACGATCAGATCAAGGAAGCCGGGCTTGATCCTCACAATCCGATGATCCGCCGGGCGATGCTGCTGACGCGTCAGCTCATCGGGTTTCCACGTCATCTTTCCCAGCATGTCGGCGGGTTCGTGCTGACACAGGATGAACTGGTCGAGACGGTACCCATCGGCAACGCAGCGATGGAGGATCGCACCTTTATCGAGTGGGACAAGGATGACATCGCCGCACTCAATATCATGAAGGTGGATGTCCTCGCTTTGGGAATGCTGACCTGCATCCGTAAGGCGTTCGATTTGTTGGAGGACCATAAGGGCATTAGCCACAATCTCGCGAGCTTGCCGGAGGGCGACAAGGCGACCTACGATATGCTTTGCCGGGGAGAAAGCCTCGGTGTCTTCCAAGTGGAGAGCCGGGCGCAAATGAACATGCTGCCGCGGCTGAGGCCGCGCAAGCTTTATGACCTCGTGATCGAAGTGGCGATTGTGCGTCCCGGACCCATTCAGGGAGATATGGTCCATCCTTATCTCCGCCGGCGCAAAGGAATTGAAAAGGTCACCTATCCAAGCCCAGCCCCGGAGCACGGTCCCGCCGATGAGTTGGAGCGCATTCTGAAACGCACCCTCGGTGTGCCGCTCTTCCAGGAACAGGCGATGCAGATTGCCATGGATGCGGCAAAGTTCACGCCGGACGAAGCGAATGGTCTTCGCCGAGCCATGGCGACATTCCGTAAGCTTGGCCAGATCAAGAACTACGAGGAGCTTATGGTTACCCGAATG
>JBCCIW010000041.1:0-16923 GCA_039028055.1 Pseudomonadota bacterium
AAGGTATGCAGCTGCGGGCTGGTACCGACGCGAACGTCAACAACATAATTATCACGAACTTCGATCAAGGTTTCGAGTTTGATGATGACAGCCTGATGGGCGTGATGCCGGAGTTGAACTCTGCGTTCATTGCCGGCAACACCGACAACCTTGTGGACAGTCAGGCGATCTTCGACGCCGGCACGAACAACATTGTGGGTGCCGGCACGTCGCTGAATGGTGTTCTTCCAGGTGCCGCTGAAAACGCCCTGGTCGCGGTGGATCCGACCACGCTTGGTCTTGCTGCAGGGACGTTTGTCGGCGCTTTCGGGCCAACCGATACCGCTTCTGATAACTTCACCTCTGGCTGGACGATCGACATTCCGGGTGCTGAACCAGCCGGATGTCCGGCTGGGACTACAGTCGATTCCTCGGATGCTCCGGTGAACTTCCCGGGTCGTTCCGAGGCTTTCACTTGTGTTCTTAGTGGCACCGTCACACAGGATCTCACTCTCACAGCGGGCAATCTCTACCGTCTCGATGGAACCGTGTTCATTGGAAATGATGGCCTGGCGATCCCAGGAAGCGGTGTGGCTGGTTCCGAAGTTGCACTGACAGTTGAGCCCGGCGTTACAATCTTCGGCAACGGCAGCGTTGGAGCCGTGGACCTGTTGGTCATTGCTCGTGGATCTCAGATCTTCGCGAATGGTGCCGAGAATGCGCCGATCGTCATCACAAGCCGTGCAGACCTGGATAATGGTGGCGTGGTTCGCCCAGGTATAACGAATGAGGTTGGTGGTCTCGCTATCAATGGCCGAGCACCGTTGAACGAGTGTTCGGAAGCTTCTGCCGCCCCGGGTAGTGCGGACTGTCAGCAGGCTGGTGAGGGCGGTTCAGGCGCTTTCGGTGGCGCTATTGTCGACGACAATTCAGGCGTGCTCAATTTCGTTCAGATCCGTTATGCGGGCCAGATTTTCAACGCGACCAACGAACTTAATGCTCTTGCACTTCAAGGCGTTGGCAATGGCACGCTTATCGACTTCGTGCAGATCCTGAACGGTGGAGATGACGGCATTGAGTGGTTTGGCGGTACAGTGAATGCCAGCCATGTTGTCATTACCGGTGCGAACGATGACGCTCTCGATTGGACTGATGGTTGGACAGGTGCGCTTCAGTTCGCGATTGTCGACCAGACAATCTCTCGTTTCATCGCGGGCGACAATGGCATTGAGGGCGACAACAACGGTGATACGGATGCTGATGCTGTGCCCCGATCACGTCCAATCGTTTCCAATGTAACGCTGATCGGTGATGCGACCGGCGACGGAGAAGGTGCTCAGCTTCGCGAAGGCACAGATGGTGCTCTCGTGAACGCCGTGGTCACAAACTTCCCTCAAGGTCTGGAATTCAACGCCGACTCTACGATCGCAAACCCAACCTTCAACAGCATCGTTCTTGCGGGAAATACTGCGCAGACAGCAGGAGACTTTGCCGGCCTTCCAACAGCAAATGTTGTGAACGTCATGGAGTTTGCGGCGAGCACGCTTGGAGCAGTTCCTGGCTTCACATCGCTGCTTGCGCCCGGTGCTAACGAAGCGCTGGTTACACCTGCCAACCCCGTCACAGTATGTGAAGCTGTGTTCGCGGCGATCCCTATTGCTGAGGCCGAGACGGATCCGGCAGCAGCACCGTTTACAGCTCTGCCAGCTCCTTGTGACGCTCTTGAGGCAGCTGAATACGTTGGTGCTCTTGAGGATGCGGGCGACACCTGGTTCGCCGGCTGGACGATCGGCCTTTAAACACATCTGAGAATTGGCGGGTAGATCATCAATATCTACCTGCCGTTTTCTATTTCTATGTCGCCTGGAGGGGCCAGAAGTGAAAATTGACACACAACCTTTCAAGGTCTTGCAAGTCCTGCTTGGAACGACAGCGTTAGCGACCAGCGGTGCTGCCTTTGCGCAGGAGCAGGAAGACGAGGAAGCAGTTCTTGGCCCTGTGATTGTTCGAGGGCAGTTCATTCCGGACGAAAAGCGTTCCACGTCCGAGATCTCAAGTGTTCTTGACGAGGCATCGTTTGAGCGGACAGGAGACGGTGACATTGCGTCGGCACTGTCCCGCGTATCTGGTATCTCCATTAGCGATGGTAAGTTTGTTATCGTTCGTGGTCTGAACGACCGATATTCTTCTGTTACAATAAACGGTTCACCGCTTCCAAGTCCGGAGCCTCTTCGCCGAGTTGTCCCTCTCGACCTAATCCCAACGTCATTTCTTGGTGGGGCTCTGGTCCAGAAGACGTTCTCGCCACAATTCTCCGGCGAGTTTGGTGGCGGCCTGGTTGAGCTTCGTACCAAGTCCATTCCAGATGAGTTTTACCTGAATATTGGCGCGTCTGTCGGTGCCGACACCGTCACCACCGGACAGGACGGATTGCTGCACGACGGTGGCGGTCTTGATTTTTTTGGCTTTGACGATGGTACGCGGTCCTTACCGGACTCAATTACAGATGCTCTGTTTGGAACAGAGGGCATCGGCGCTTTTGATCAGGAAGAGTTGGACCTCGCCTTAAGCGTTCCGGAAACGCTGATCACTTTTATTGATGACCGGCCGCCGGCACACGGTTTCAGTACAGAGTTTGGTGGCTACTTCGACCTCTCGTCTAACGTGAAGGTCGGTGCAAATTTTGCCGCCAACTTCAACAATGACTATCAGACCCGCCAGGGGCGCAGGGAACAGGGGCTGGTTGGCACAGCCATCAACTCTGATGCGCAGCCATTCGACGAAGACTTGTCGAACATAAATAACGCAGCCAATCTTCGCGATTTCGTATCGACCACGCAAACGACAACACTTAACGGTCTCGCTGCTTTCGGTATTGAAGTTGGCAGCGATCATGAGATCACATCAACGACATTGGTTCTCCGGTCGACCTCGAACGATACGCGTCTTGAGGATGGACTTCAGGGCGAAGAGGAATCTGCCGAACTCCTCGAAGAAAATTTCGAGTTCATCGAAAATCAGGTCTGGCAAACGCAGCTAAGTGGCGAGCACGTCTTTGCTTCGATTTTCGATGCTGAATTAAGCTGGCGCGCCGCTTATGGAGAGGCTTTTCGAGACGCCCCCTTCCAGAGAGAACAGTTGCGTGCACGTTTTTCCCCCGACCAGGGCTTCGGCTTGACCTTTGCCCCGAGCTTTAGCGTTGGCTCAATCGGGGTAAACGCATCGCAGGTCTCTTTCTCCGAAATCGATGATCAGAACATTGATGCTGGTTTCGACTTCAAAATTCCATTCCGGCTTTTCGACAATGCCGTCGATTTCAAAGTGGGATATGGATACACGGATAAAGAGCGGGACTCGTTTGTTCGCGATTTCATTTTTCAGGCTACAAATTTCCCGGACCTCTTTGCGGGGGTGAGAAACGATGTCCTCTTCTCAGAGGCGATTGCTGGCACGGGCGTGCTTGATGCAACTCTTATAACAAACCCCATCTCTCTCGATAATTCGTTCTCGTCACTTGAAGTACAGGCTGGTTATGTGGGTCTCGACGCGGAGGTTGGTCCGTATTTCCGCCTTTCCGTTGGTGCCCGCTGGGAAGGTAGCGATCAGCTCACCCAAGCTTTCTCCACGTCTCTTCCCGATGCAACATTTTCTGAGAGTCTGATAGAAGGTGATTTCCTTCTGCCGACTGCAACGCTCACCTGGAATCCGATTGGCAACCTTCAGATGCGTGTTGGTTATTCAGAGACAATTACACGTCCTCAGTTTCGTGAACTGACGCCAGCGACATTCATTGACGACCAAACCGACCAGCTGATTATCGGAAATCCGTTTCTTCGAAACACAGAGATTCAGAACTTTGATGCGCGGCTCGAATACTATCTTGGTCGCGGTCAGTTCATCACCTTTGGTGGTTTCTATAAGGACATTGAAAATCCGATTGAAACCACTTCGGATCTGCTGGGGGGGGAGGTGCTTCAGACGTTCGTCAATGCACCGTCGGCGGAGGTTTATGGTTTTGAGTTCGAATATGAGCAGACGTTCGATGTCGGGGAATGGACGTCTAACGAGTTTCTGAATTCAAAGGAACTCATCTTCAAGACGAATTATACCTTCTCGGACTCCCAGGTTGATGCGAACGGGACGGTTGTCGGCGCTTCCATCAATTCAGCGGTGGGGGCGAGTCCCATTCTTGTAGACGGCACGGACTTCATTGTGGATGGGCGTCGTCTTCAGGGGCAATCCAAGCATTTGTTCAACTTGCAGATTGGTCTCGAAGATCCCGATACGAATGGAAAAGCGACGCTTCTTCTGAATTATGCTTCTGAGCGCATACGTCAGACAGAGAACGTTATCACTGGTGGCGTTATTCCGGCGGTTGATGAACAAGTTCCAATACTGCTCGATTTAGTGGTGAGCCGGGATTTCCGGACGCTGGGTCAGAATTACAATCTTGAACTTGCAGTTCGGAACATCACGAATGATGGGTATGAAGCTACTCAGACCTTTCAGGATGGTACTGTGGCTGACTTCGACGTTTACGATCTTGGCACGGAATTCACTGGCAAGATCACGTTTCAGTTCTAGCGCGGTTGCGGGATGGTCTTGATGTCTGATTGTTTGTCGCCGCTGATGATTTGGGACGACTTTACGGAGTTGAATGGAACGTCCGTTAACCAAGTTTTGTTCGGTTGATGGGGCGTTTCAGTGACCAAATCACCATGAATAGTCGGCCGCTGATGCTACAGCTAATGAAAGATCGAATAGCTTAGACGTTATCTGCAATTTCAAACATTTTATGTGGCCATCGCGTTGGTTAATAAATGTTTTTCAGTGTTGATGTGGTCAAATTCTCGCGTGATTCACCTAAGAATCGGGAGTGTTTCCGATATGATGACCTGCAATTCTATTGAGTTTGGCGGGATTTCTATTCCGATCTGTTAAAAAGTCGTGCGAAATAAGCCAGCGCGTGAGACTATTTGGTGAGTTTTTTAGAGTATATATGAGTAAAATACAGGTTGTAGTTTGGTGAGTTCAGAGTCGCTAGAATCAGTGGGGGGATCAAAGCGGCTTCGGCTATTTGTCGAGAGCGCTCTTACTGTTGCGTTCGCTGTTCTGGTTGCTCGCCTCATTTGGCTGATTGTTGCGCCTGGTTCGGTAACTTCAACAAATCCCGGCATAGTCAGCGCCTCGTCGGGCCGATCTATCAGTGCCGTTGGTGTTCCAGCCGACCGTTCTTTGCTCGTAAAGCAAAACCCCTTTGTCCGAAGCGCGGTTTCTTCGTCGGAATCAGCATCGCGCCTTGATCAGAATATTGATGCACCAGAGACAGAGCTCAATCTAAGACTGACGGGAATTCGCGCTCTGTCAGGTGGTGCTGATGCTGGAAGCGTCTGGGTTATCAAGCCAGACGGAGAGGAAGTACTCGTCGGCGTAGGGGAGGCGATAATGGATGGCGTCACTCTGGAACAAATCCATACGGACCGTGTGACCATTCGCTCGAGAGGTCGCTTGGAAACCTTATCCAGACGAAATGATGATGATAGCTTCCTTGGAGCTGCCGGTGTTGGTGATCGACCCGCCGACCGTTCGTATGAGCGCCGCGATCAGAGCACGAATACACCTGCGGTTGGGGAGCCGGTTGGTGCGATGGCCCTCTATAGTGGAACGAACTTTCGTCCTGTGATCGATGGAGGGCGCACACTCGGTTATCAGCTTTCACCGCGTGGTGGCAGTATTGCCTTTCGTCAAGCCGGCTTTCAGGCCGGAGACCTCTTATTGTCATTGAACGGAATGTCAGTAGAGATCTTTGAGGATGAAGACTTTATCGAATTTTTCATCGACCAATCTCGAATGGAGGCCTTGGTCGAGCGGAACGGAGTGGAGGTGATCATACAGCTCACCCTCACAGAGGACACGTAATGAGTATAGTAATTCGCGTTTTCGGGGCGGCTGTTCTAGCTTTCGCTCTTCATCAATGGGGACCAGCTGATCCACAAACGGCCAGCAATGGTGAGCACGTTCTGAATCTGTCTGATGTTGAACTGGCAACCTTGATAGATGATGTTGCCATGGTGACGGGTTACACCTTCATCATCCATCCAGACGTAAATGGTCGTGTAACGATCAATTCGCAGACTCCTCTGTCGACTGACGATCTGTTCCAGGTGTTTCTGTCAACACTTCGCGTCCAGGGATTTACTGCTATCCCCAATGGGCGAGGTATCTACAGAATTGTTCCTGAAGACGTTGCGGCGGGCGAGGGAACATTGGGCGCGGCCGGAGGCGCAGGGTTTGTCACAAAGGCTTATAGCTTGAATTACTTTAGCGCTGTCGAGGCCGCTAAAGTTGTAAAGCCGCTTCTCGGGGCGCAGGGGCGTGTCGTCGCTAATCCCCTGTCAAACCTCCTCATTGTTGTTGAGTACGGGTCAAATATGGATGTGGTGGATCGCATCGTATCTCAGCTGGATCGTGATCGCTCCGTAACGCAGACAATTTCACTTTCGAACCTTCCTGTGACGGAAGTTCAGGAGATATTGAATGCCGTGGAGATCGAAAACGATCAGTCCGGCGGTCAGGCAAGATTGTCTGTGGTGGCATCTCCAACAAGTAATTCCGTCATACTGCGCGGTGAACCCGCGGCCGTCAGTCGTGCTGCTCGGCTTATCCAGGATCTTGATACCGCATCTCCATTAAGCAAAGAAACTCGGGTGCTGTCGCTTAGTCATGAAGATGCCGTCCTGATGGAGCCTATTCTTCGTCAAATTGCCGAAGCCGATTCAAATGAATCAAGCAATTCTGGTAGCGTGCCAACTATTTTATCAGTTCACGAACCAACAAACTCCATCATCATTAGTGCGGCTCCTGATAAGGTTGCCAGCATAGAGGCAATTGTTCGACGTCTTGATGAGCGTCGCCGTCAGGTGCTTGTCGAGGCGATTATTGTTGAGGTGTCAGACAGCAAGGCCCGCGAACTGGGACTTCAGTTTTTGGTAACTGGTGCGGATGGCGATGTTCCATTTGTCTCATCAACGTTTTCTGATGCTGCGCCGAACATTCTCGCCCTTACTGGCGCAATCAGCGAAGTCGACTTTTCACCAGGTGACGGTGCAGGAAGCGATCTGTTCGAACAGGCCGCGATCGCCTCTCTCCTCGGTTTGACCGGTGGAACGATAGGTTTCGGTGGACAGAGTGGAGACACTCTGTTCGGTGTCGTGCTGAATGCGTTGGAAACGGATGAGGAGTCCAATATTCTGTCGACTCCTTCGATCATGACTTTAGACAACAATACGTCTCGCATTGCTGTCGGTCAGGAAATTCCGATCACATCTGGTGAGGTCCTCGGGGATGCAAATGTAAACCCTTTCAGAACGGTGGAGCGACGGGAGATAGGGATCATTTTGTCTGTGACCCCGCGGGTTGGTGAGGATGGTACTGTTCGCCTTGACATCGAACAGGAAGTCTCGAGCATCGACCAGGCGATCGGGGTTGCAGCGACACCGGACTTTATTCTGGACCAAAGGGATCTCACGACCAGTGTGGTGGTAGATGATGGCGAGCTCGTTGTTCTGGGCGGTCTCATCGAAGCGTCTGATGTGGTTCAACGGGACAAGGTGCCATTGTTAGGTGATATTCCGGGGTTGGGACGCTTATTCCAGAATGAGCAGGTCGGTAGGACCACAACCAACCTCATGGTGTTCATCCGTCCGACTATTATTTCGGATAGTGACGGAGTGCGTGCCGCTACCGGGCGCAACTATAATTTTATCCGTGATCAACAGATTATTGCCAACGGCGGTGGGCCGTCATCGCTTGATCAGTATGTAGAAGAGCTTCTGCAAACGACACCGCCGCGGCGTCCTTTGGACACTGATTCAAGATGAGCGACGCGGCCCCAATGCTTACCTATGCATTTGCTCGGGACAAAGGTGTGCTCGTTTTGCCCGACCGAGACTACTTGACGGTTGGTGTTCGTGAAGGGGCGGACCCTAGAAGTCTTCTAGAAGCGAGAAGGGTTCTTGGAAGGTCATTCCAGCTTGAGCAGCTTACGCCAGACGCGTTCGCTAGGCAGCTTCCTGTTGCGTATGCGCGCGCTGAATTTGTTGAAGAGGACGAAGCGGCAGCTCTTGCTGGGCAGGACGATCTGGCCAGCTTAGCCGAAGGTGTCCATCAGGCGGCTGACCTTCTCGATGGAGATGATGATGCGCCTGTCATTCGCCTGATTAATGGTTTGCTCTATGAAGCGATCAATCGTGGCGCATCGGATATTCATATCGAACCCAATGAGGAAGAGCTCTGTATTCGATATCGTATTGATGGTGTGCTGACGAAGATCCTTTCACCATCCCGCCGTCTCTCGACACCTCTTGTATCTCGTATCAAGGTGATGGCGCGCCTCGACATTGCCGAGCGCCGCATTCCGCAGGATGGCCGCATCTCGATTACGTTAGGTGGCCGAGCCGTTGATGTCAGAGTTTCGACCTTGCCGTCTCGATATGGCGAGCGCGTCGTACTTCGTATTCTCGACCAGGCGCGCGCCTATATGAGCCTTGAAGAGCTTGGTATGCCTGCTGAAACGCTCGAGCGGTTCAGAGGTGCGCTTGCCGAGCCAAACGGTGTGATCCTTGTTACAGGCCCAACCGGGTCTGGTAAGACAACGACACTTTACTCCGGGCTTGCCATTCTCAATGACGGTCAGCGTAGTATCCTGACGATTGAAGATCCGATTGAGTACGGTCTTGACGGGATCGGTCAGACACAGGTCAACGACAAGGTCGGGATGACGTTCGCTGCGGGGCTCCGCGCAATTCTCCGACAGGACCCTGATGTCGTCATGGTCGGTGAGGTGAGAGATATCGAAACGGCTCAGATCGCTGCGCGTGCATCGCTTGCTGGACGGCTTGTGCTATCGACTGTGCACACAAATTCTGCCGCTGCGGCTATTACCCGTCTACGTGATATGGGTATTGAGTCCTACCTCCTGTCTTCAACATTACGCGCCGTTCTCGCCCAACGCCTCGTCCGTCGCTTATGCGCGAATTGCCGCGAACCCTATTCGCCCGACGCTTCAGAACGTGAGGCAGCAGGAATATCACCCGACGCCGACGTCACCTATTACCGAGCAACAGGCTGCGGTAGCTGCGGTCGCACGGGCTATCTTGGCCGTGTTGGCATCTACGAATTGATGATGATTGACAGACCCCTTCGCGATCTCATCCATGATGAAGCTGATGAGCGATCTATGGAGAAGCTTGCATTCACTGAGCACGATACACTTTTTCAGAGTGGTCTTTCTCGCGTCATAAGTGGTGATACCAGTCTTGAAGAAGTCATTCGCGTGAGCCGACGCGACGGAGAGGACTATGCCGACATATGAGTATGTCGCTTTAGGGCCAGACGGGAAGAAGGCCAACGGTGTCGTAACTGCCGATACCCCTCGGGCAGCTCGCCGCGAGCTTCGATTTCGCCAGCTGACCCCACTGACACTTGCGGAAGCAAATGAAGAACAGGGGCCTCGGCGTATTCGTCGAGGTGGATTGTCCTCCTCTGACCGTGTTCTTATAACCCGCCAACTCGCGATGATGATTGGTTCAGGTACACCGGTGGAAGAAGCGCTCGGAGCTGTTTCCACCCAGTCGAGTAAACCTCCGGTCCGACGTCTGTTAGCTGCAATGCGCGATCGGGTCTCCGAGGGGCAGAGGCTATCGGAGGCGATGGCGGATGCGGGGAAGTCGTTTTCGCCGCTCTACCAGTCTGTTGTTGCGGCTGGTGAGGTTTCCGGGGACTTGGGTGAGGTGCTCGAGCAGTTGGCTGTTTATCTGGAGAAGAGCCAGAAAACCCGCCGCAAGATCCAGACGGCGCTTATTTATCCGCTCGTGCTGGCATTCATAGCGATCATGGTAATTACGTTGTTGATGGTTTTTGTGGTGCCGCGGATCGTGGCACAATTTGCAACTTTCGAGCAGGAGTTGCCGCTGCTGACGCAAATTGTAATCGGCATGTCTACCTTCGCCCGTGATTGGGGGGGCGTTGTTCTCATCCTGTTGGTGTTGTCGGTATTTCTTCTCCAACGGCTGCTAAGTCAGCCGCCGATAAAACGTCGGGTGGATGCCGGATGGCTGAAGGTTCCGGTAATCGGAAAGCTGATTCAGACCACCAATAGCGCCAAGTTCGCGAGGACATTTGCTATGTTGCTAGCCAGCCGCACACCCCTTACCGATAGTCTGGCGGCTGCTCGCGGGTCATTGAGCAATCTCGTCTTTGTCGATGCTCTTGATGATGTCGTCCGTAATGTGCGTGAGGGAGCTGCTCCGGCAAGTGCACTTTCCAAAGCTGGCGTCTTTCCACCCATGCTTACCCACCTTGCTGCCAGCGGAGCCTCCAGCGGCAACATGCCAGAGCTTATGGCGAAGGGAGCCGATTATCTCGAGGACGAGTTCGACAGCGCATCAAGCCTTGCGCTTGGTCTGCTGGAGCCTGCTGTCATCCTTATTCTTGGGGGTGTTGTCGCCATGATCGTGTTATCTATCATGCTACCGATTATGCAGCTCAATTCCATTGCCTTTGGTTGATCAGGAGACCCTTATGCAAACGCTATTTGGCCGACAAACAGAACGGAAGCCCCGAAAAGAAGAGGGCTTCACGCTCACAGAAATAATGGTTGTGGTCTTTATAATCGGACTCTTGTCTACAGTGATCCTCGTCAATGTTTTCGGTGCCAGTACCGACGCCCAATTGAAGACCGCGCGGGCGAATGTGTCTGCGCTTGTCCAGAGTCTCGAACGCTACCGTCTGACTATGTATTCCTATCCGACAGAATCCCAGGGGCTTGATTCGCTGATAGAGGCACCTGATGGCTTGGATAATCCAGCCATCTATCCTCAGGGCGGCTTTATTCAGGCGTTGCCAAGTGACCCCTGGGGGCGTCCATATCAGTATGTCATTCCAGCCGAACGCTCGCGCGCGGCCTACGATGTTTTTTCACTGGGAGCTGACGGGCAGCCAGGCGGCGACGCAGAAAACGCTGACATCGGCAATTGGGAAGAAAGCTAGCAAAGCGAGCCTGGTATGCGACATGAAGAACAGGGCTTTACGCTCGTCGAGGTGCTTCTCGTCGTGTTCATAATAGGACTATCGGCTGGCCTGGTTGTTATGACCTTGCCAGAGGGGCCAGCTCGTTTGGAACGGGAAACCCAGAGGGTTGAAGCAGCGCTTCAGCAACTAGAAGACCTGACTGTGCTCACTGGGCAGGTTCACGGCGTCGAGTTTGTAGAACAGGGTTTTGAAGTTGTTCGGCGGGTTGAGGGAGGCTGGCAGCCGGATCGCGCACTTGGTCTCGATCTGCGGAGCCCAATCGAATTCCTGGTTGATAGTCGGCGCAATGAAAATGAGCCTCAGCTCTATTTTGATCCGGCCGGTGTGCCAGCCGAATACGAGGTTGTGCTGGTCGATGGTCGTGATCGCGTCTCTTTCTTTCTTGGTGATGCTGAGGAACGTGGGATAAGCCGATGATGCCTCGTTCTGATAGGGAGTCTGGCTTCAGTCTGATGGAAGTGCTTATCGCGCTTTCCATCCTGGCAACAACGGCGGTTGGGTTTATGACCGTTATTGGTGGCAGCGTGGAGGGTGCCCGCCAAGTGGAAGAGAAGCAGCTTGCCCGCATTGTTGCGGACAACCAATTGGCGGACCTGTTTTGGACAATTGATCCAATTGAACGGGGCATTACGCAGGGGGTCGAGCGACAAATGGGGCGCGAATTCGTCTGGGTAATGAGCATTGATCAGGGACCCCGCGACGGTGTTTTGGTTGCTGGAATACAAGTGCGGTTATCAGGCGAGTTGAACAGCCCAGTACTGGCGGAAGCAGGTACCTTGATCGGAGCGGGTCGATGACCGGCGCGGCGGAAAGGCCTGACGCAGGGTTTACCCTCGTTGAAATTCTGATCGCAGTTTTTGCTTTTGCGCTTCTCATGGGTGCCGGTTCGACGATGGTTCTTTCTGCTCTCAGGGGCCAGGAAGAACTTGACCTTCGTCATCAGCAGATTGCCGCAATTGATCGTTTGAACGCGTTTATGCGAAGTGATTTGGAGCAAACCGTTTCCAGAACAGTCGAGAGCGACCAGGCGGGTGAGGGTGCTTTTTCCTTTATTGGTGGCGACACGGAGCGGGATGGCCGAGTCCTTGGGCTGGTTCGTTCCGGATGGTCGAATTTTGATTACGAAGCGCCGCGTAGTGAGTTGCTAGTCGTTGAGTATATATTTGACGAAGGTCAACTCATCCGCAGAGTCATCGAGCGACCTGACAGAGGGCGTCGAACACCCGAATCTGCCGCCGTGCTTCTTACTGATCTTTCAGATTTGAATCTGAGATTCTTTGTTGGTGGAGAACCGGCGGAGATCTGGCAGGGGGCCATTGGCAGCGATGGTCAGATTTTACTTCCAGATGTTGTAGAGCTCGTCATCGGCTTCCCGAATGATGAGGTGCTAACGCAGCGATTTCTCGTGGGAGCTCGTCGATGAAGTGCCCTCGAAATGAAGACGGTGCAGCCCTGCTGTCGGTGCTTTTAATGGTGACGATAATGGCGGCGATTGCTGTTGCGATGACAGATGTCGCACTCCGGTCCCTGTCACGAGCATCTGCAGCTGACGCGCGCGGTCGCGTTGGGTGGCAGATAACCGGAGCGGAAGAGGCTGGTCTGGTTGCTGTCGCAGAGCTTTTCCAGACCACGAGTGGTGAGTTGACTATTGATAATCCTGTTCTCGGTGAACCAATTTTCCTCGAGGCTCAAGGCGGCAGGATATCCGGTCAAGTGAGTGATGCATCGAACTGCTTCAATTTGAACGCGCTTGCTGGGCTTGAAGATGATGATGGTGAAATCGAGGAACAACCGTTTGCGGTGAACACGTACCGCGCGCTCCTTCTGTCACTCGACTTATCAGAGTTCGAGGTCGAGGCATTGACCGATGCCCTGATGGACTGGCTGGATTCTGACTCGACACCGAGAATCGCCGGGGCCGAAGATGCTTACTATCTCAGCCTTTCACCACCTTATCGAACGGGCGGACAGCCAATGGCCGATGTTTCCGAATTACGGGCTGTCCTCGGATATGAATCTGAAGTTGTGGCTGCGCTCGAACCATTGGTTTGTGTGCGACACGATTCCAGCCTGGGCCCGTTTAACGTCAATACGATGCAGGAGATTCATGCGCCGCTGATGGTAACGACTTTGGGTGGGGGGGTAACTTTGCAGGAGGCCGAAGACATATTGAATCGTCGTCCATTCGGGGGATGGCGGAGCCTGGATGATTTCTTGGAATTGGAAAGCGTCAGCAGGATTAACCCGGAGCTGGTCCGTACCAATTTGATCGGAACAGCTACTAACTATGTGGAATTTCGCGGAACAGCTTATTTCGGTAATGTTTCAGCAGACTTTGCTACCTTATATTCCATTGGAGAAGCGGAGACCGTGCGGATTGCGCGGCGAGACAGGAGCCCGAGATAGTGACACGTCGTCTTTTCGGCCTTGTGCCCGACGAGGGTGATACCGAGGTTCGCCTCGTACGGCTGACGTCTGGTGGATGTGCAGATGTCTCCCGTCCGCGGGAAAATGATGACGTGGTCCTGTTTGTGCCAGGTACGGACGTGTCTATTTTCCAGCGCCCGCTGCCGACAAAAGGTGATCGTCAAAGCCGTCAGGCAGCGCCCTTCGCAATCGAAGATGATGTGGGCAGCGCAATAGATGACCTGCATATCGCTCTAGGTGTGGAGCCGAAGGATCTTTCGCGACCGCGCGATCTGCATGTGGTTCACCGGTCAAAGATGGAGGAATGGCGAGAGCGGCTTGCCGCTCAAGGATTAGGGGGCGCAACTCTTGTTGCTGAGCACAGCGTGCTCGTTGAAGGTGATGTGCTGGATATAGGGCCGCGCGTTATTGGTCTCCTGCCTTCTGGTCCGTTTGCTTTCGATACTGATTTGCCTGGGGATATTCTGACCGCTCTTCTGAACGATGCCGGTGCCCAGGTGATCCAGGTGGCCGATCCGTTGCTTGCACTGGCGGAGAGATACGACACCAATCCAGAAAAAGCTTTGGATCTTTGCCAGGGTCCTTTCGGCAAGCAAGGGGGATTCAACTTCGCCAATTGGCGAGAGTGGCGAGTTGCCGCTACGCTCGTCGTTTTTTGCGGAATGGCTTTGCTGGCGTCGGGATATGCCGATATTGCGGCAACCCGGTCGGCTGCAAGTGATGTTCGAAATGGTATCTCTGCGTCCTACCGTCAGGCGTTTCCGGATGCACCGCCGCCTGCTGACCCTGTGCGGGCTATCTCTCGTGCACTAGGGGATACGAATTCAGGTCCGACCATGGACTTTCTGGACACGAGCGCCGTACTATACGCGGCACTTGCTGAAGTTCCGGATGCAAGTTTGCGAGCTGTTCGTTACGATCCTCGCCGTGGCGGTTACATCGCGAGTGTTGCGTATCTCGGATACGGTGACGATGCTGCCTTGCAAAACGCTATCGAAGAAAAAGGCTATAACGCCATCCTTGGCGACGCGCGGCGGGGCGGTGATTTTGTCTTTGGTGACGTAACCTTAACTCGAGGGTCAAGCAGATGATGACCTGGTGGGAAATGAGAGAGCCTAGAGAGCGTCTACTCCTATCGGTCGCTGCATGTCTGACGACGCTCGTGCTCGGTTATGTTGTGATAATCGGCCCAATGAACACGGCTCGAAGTGAAGCCAGTCGCGCTCTCGCATCTGCTCAAACTGACAGAGCAATTGTAGAGCGCGGTATTGCAGCCATCGGGACGTCCGACAGAAATTCGTCAGGAGCTGCTTTGGACGTTGATGATTTCCGAACGACGGTGACGCGTTCAGCTAGAGAGGCTGGTCTGTCGCTTGCGCGGGTTCAAAGGAGTAGCGATGGCTCGATTCAGCTTCGCTTCGATGATGCGGAACCGCCACGATTGCTTGCGTGGCTGGCGACTATCGAAAGTCAACCCGGCGGCGAAGTCATTGCAGCCTCCATAACAGCTCGTAATGACGAGCGGACCGAAGCTGTGATTGAGCTGCGGGGTGGCCGAAGCTAATGCGCGTTTTCGGCCTCAGTTTCCTTTTCGTGATTGTTCTCTTTGTAACGCTGATCGCGACCATGCCGCTGGGGTTTGTGCTGGATCGAGCGCCGATGCAGAGGCTCGGCGTCAGATGGTCCGGTACATCGGGCACAATTTATTCGGGGCAGATCAATGGAGTGGTGGCCGGTGCTCAGTCAATCGGAGACATCGCCATTCGACTTGATCCAATGGATCTCGTGAATCGGAAGATCAGTTATTTTGTCGAATGGACGGGCGTCCCGGGATCCGGAACAGCTGGCGTTTCAGTTGGGCGTGATAGTGTTGCCATAAGCGACCTAAATGCTTCGATTGACATCGAACCGCTTGTGGGGCTTGCCGGCGAACTGAGGCGAATTGGTGGAACTGCAAGTATCCGCTCTGGTGAAGTCCTGTTTGTGCGCGATGTCTGCGTCGAGGCTTCCGGTCAGGTTACAACTAATGTGCTTGGAAGGGCTGCGGCATCGTATGGGCAGACCGGTAGCGATCTGGTCGGCATTCTATCTTGCGACGGCTCCATGCTGAATATTCCGTTGTCTGGCAGTGTGAGTGGCGGAGATACGGTGGACGCGCAGATCCGGGTGGGATTATCAGAGCCGTCCAGCTTCTCTTCCAGCGTCAAGACGACAAACCCCGAATTGTCCGCTTTACTCTTATTGAGAGGTTTTGAGCGGGTAGGAGACATGTTGTCTTATAACCGGACTGTTCAGATCGGAGGAGCTTAAGTTGCACTTATTTGCTTATGTATCGATCGCGGCCATAGCCTTTTCAGGCTGCGCTACCACAGTAACTGATCCAGCCCTTGAGCGATCTGTATCAGCGGGTACAAGCGCCGCTGTTTCCTCTACGCAAAATCTTCGTTCTGGTCTGCCCCCTCAAAGTCTTGAGGCTGGCGAATGCGGACTATTTCTCTGGAGTCAGACTGAGATAACGAGGCTTATTTTCTTTGCGAGAGCGGGAGATAACGCGGCATCGGTGTTTGTTGAAAATGAAACGGTTTCTCTGCGGCTGAACGTGGCCGGGGGTGATATCTTCGGACAGTTTCTGACGGATCTGACATATGATGCGCAGTCATTGGGTGGAGAAGTCAATGTGATCTATACGCCTGGTGCAGAGCTGGAAGGTGGTGCGCGCATTTCCAGCGGCCGCATTAGTTATGTGGACAGTGAAGGATGGACGCGCGTCCTGCCTGTTCTCGGCGTTCGAGCTTGTCAGCCCATCGTTGGATCGCCGCTAGCTCCGGGATGAAAGACTGCTATTTAACTTAGGCTGGGCGTTTTGAAGACAGGTTCGCCACCTGATCGGCAGTGATTTCGATGCCCCCTTCCAGATACTGCGCCACGTCATCTCCAGGCATTGGCTTGGCATATAGGAATCCCTGCACCTCATCGCAGCCCATGGATTTGAGCCAGGCACGCTGACCCTCCGTTTCGACGCCTTCCGCAATTACGGAAAGGCCGAGACTTTCACCTAATTTGACAACGGTCTTCGTGATGGTCCGATCATGCTCATCGGACTCCAGGTCATGGATGAATGACCGATCGACTTTCAGGCGATTTAAGGGGAATCGCTTCAAATAACTGAGAGACGAATAGCCCGTTCCGAAGTCATCGATCGCAACGCCTACACCTAACGCCTCCAGAGCTTCAAGGACGCGCACGGCGTTCTCGGTATCTTGCATCAGGACACTTTCGGTGATCTCAAGCTCCAGGCGCTCTGGCGCTAGTTCAGTCTCGGAAAGGATGCGCTTCACTGATTCCGGCAAGCCTCCTTCGGCGAACTGGATGGGTGAAATATTTACTGAAACCCGCGGTGCCTCGTCTTCATCGAGAACCTGCCAT
>JBCCIW010000042.1:0-16885 GCA_039028055.1 Pseudomonadota bacterium
CATGTAGTCTGGAGCCACGATGAACTCGCTCGAAGGCAAAGTCATAATCGTTACCGGTGCGTCGCGCGGAATAGGTGCGGCAACTGCGCTGGCCTGCACAGCGGCTGGTGCCCACGTGATACCTCACGCGACAGGTATGAGCGACGCTGCCGCCACTCTTTCAGGAAAGCTTGGCGTTGATTTTTTGTACGCTGATTTTTCAGAGAAAAACGCGGGGGCCAGGCTGTTTGATATGGCTGTCAAACGTGCCGGTCGCATCGACGGCGTGGTCAATAATGCTGGCGTCTATTTGTCCTCGTCAGTCGACGGTGACGGTTGGGAGGAAGGATGGTCTGGAACTTTGGCCATTAACGTCCGTGCTCCTGCGGATATTTGTCGAGCCGCGATCGATCATTTTCGAACACGCCAAAGCGAGGGCTCCGTTGTCAATATTGCGAGCCGGGCTGGTCATCGGGGCGATGGGCCGCAGTATGCAGCCTATGCAGCGTCCAAAGGTGCCGTGATCGCAATGACAAAAACATGGGCGAGAGCGCATGCAGGGGAGGGGATACACTTTTACGCCATTGCACCGGGATGGGTTGAAACACGTATGGCTCCGGAAGATATCGAGAAACGAGCTCAAGCTGTTGCAGACATTCCGCTTGTCAGGGTGGCTCAGCCTGAAGAAGTGGCGGAGATGGCAGTCTTTCTCCTGTCTGGGGCGTGCACGTCTGCAACCGGAGCAACATTCGACATCAACGGGGCGAGCTATGTCCGATAGAATCGGAGGCGCGAAGCTATATGGCTATTGATTTGGCCAAGCTTCCACAAGTCCGTGGAAAGATGATCGAGAACGCACCGCTGGCTCGCTATACCTGGTTTCGTGTTGGGGGTCCCGCGGAAGTTCTGTTCTTGCCGACCGACGCCGAAGATCTGGCGGACTTTCTCAAAGAGCTACCTCAAACTGTTCCGCTCACGGTCCTCGGTTTTGGCTCAAACGTCATTGTTCGCGATGGGGGTTTAGAAGGCGTTGTCATTCGATTGGCGGGTGGATACTGGGGCGAAATAGAGCGTATCAATGAAACCAGCCTTCTTGCCCGGTCGGGCGCGCTCGACCTCTCAATTGCCAAATTTGCGGCAAAGCATTGCGTATCCGGATTATCATTTTTGTCAGGCATTCCGGGGTCTATTGGTGGCGCTATTCGCACCAATGCCGGATGCTATGGCAAAGAGCTGCGAGATGTATTGAGTCGGGTCACTGGGATTACCCGCGATGGAGAAATCAAATCCTGGCAAGGACCTCTGGTCGATCATGGGCTGCCGGAAATTGGATTTGATTACCGGCATACGGATTTCCCGAACGATGTTGTCATCACTGAAGTGCTGCTGTCTGGTGATGAAACCGTCGATGCGGACACGCTACTCGCTGAAATCGCGGGACATCAGGCGAGGCGCGCCGATACGCAGCCCATAAGAGAGAAAACCGGAGGATCTACATTCGCGAACCCTGATCCGCCAGGGACAGTGGGTCAGCGGTCAGCTTGGAAACTGATAGATCAATCTGGGTGCCGCGGATTGCGCGTCGGGGGGGCTCAGGTTTCGGAGAAGCACTGCAACTTCCTAATCAATACAGGTGAGGCCACGGCCTCAGATCTTGAGGCACTTGGGGAGCTTGTTCGCGCACGCGTACTGGATAATTCTGGTGTGGATCTCCGGTGGGAAGTGCGGCGTATCGGGCGTTTTAGGGTTCCCTAAAACGTTCCAGACAATCCGGCCGCGAAGATCACTCCAAAATTTCTTTCTCTATCTTCCAACGTATCAACAGGTCCCAAGCGATTGTTGACGAAGAATGTTCGTTCGAAGGTGTCTCTCGCATCGAGGAGATTTGCAGCGCGAACAAATGCACGCATTCCGAAGACATCTTTATGCTCGGCTTCAAAGAAAGCGAAGCCGGGAGTCGCGAAGAATTGGAAACTCTCATCTATGCGGAAGACTCTTGCTCGCCTTTGTTGATCATAGCCAAATGAGAGGGCGAAGTCCGTGCTTGGAATGTCCCAACGCAGTTCGGCGAAAACAAAACTGACCAGGTCTTCATTTATTCGTCTTGTTGCTCCGGTGAGGGGATCCTCAATATTGGATTGTCGCGCTTCGCCCTCAATTTCGAACTGAAGGCCTTTCAGTCCGAGGCGATCCAGCTTCAAAGTCGCGTTGAGTTCTGCGCCGAAGCGATTCCCATTGCCGATATTGCCTACGCCGTCGAGACTATCAGTGATTGGTATACGGTCGATGACGTCTTCTATCCGTTCACCGAACACTCGCAGTGTCGCTGCGCCGAAGTCTCCGAAATTCTGTTCAAATTCAATTTCGCCAAGCCACGATTGTTCGGGCACCAGATCGGGGTTTCCTGCGTTTTCATTTTCAGCTCCGAGATTCACACTTGATACGAAGTCAAAGAAGTCGAGTTGCCCAACTTGCCGTTCGGCGCGGGCGGTGATGTCGAGGGCATTAGATACGTTCCATGAAAGGGACACGAATCCCTTGGGCCTGAAGAAGGTTCGTTCCAGGCCGGACGGGCCTGTCTGGGAGAGCCTCGAAACTTCGGCTCCCACAGACGCCTGTGCGGAGATCTTACTCGTCAATCTGCGTCCGTGTGTGAGGTTAGCTTCGCCCCTCAACTCCTCGACACGGGTTGTTGCTCCGGCCACTGGCACAGGCACGAAGTCGCCGAACTCGTTCAATTCTGAAAACTCGGCCACAGTATCAAGACTGTTAAATGCGCCCTCAATCGCAATTTGCCAGTCGCGACCCTGGCCCGATGTAAGTGAGTATTCGAGGCGACCGATGGTCTCTAGTTCATCGGACTCTTGATCAAAAATGTTGCCAGTTGGAGGATCTCCATTTTCTGGTGTTTCGAGCACGCTGAAAACGCTTGGTGAGTTTTCAAACCGAACGAGGCTTATGGTTTTGAGGCGTCCAGGTCCAATTCCGAATTCGTAGTCCGCACCAATCTCTGCGTTCCACTCATCTTCTTCCTCCCGAAATACCCGTGTGGTATTCACACCGTTGAACGGTCGTCGTAGCCCCAGTTCCCGGAATTCAAAGTCGAACAAGCCGAAATTGAAATTCAGATTGGCTACGTGACCATTGGACGGTGTCCAGGCGAGATTGCCGGATATGCTCGGGACGTTGGCGCTGGGGTTCCCCTCCTCAACACGAACATCAATCAATTCACCCGCCCCATTGAAGACGTTCTCAATGCCTTTGCCACCGCGCCGAAAGTTGTCCAAAGCTATCCCGACGTTCCAATCCAGCGATCCCCGTCTTCCAGAAAGGGACAGTTCTCCTTCTCCTAAATTCGGCTCGAGGCGCCGACGAAACCGCGCCTCATATCTGAATGTTCCCGTGAATGCTGCTGTTTCGGCTACGACGTTGGCGACTTGCCCTGACAGGCCTGGAATATCGAGACTGGCACCGTCGAGTAGTTCGATGCGCTCGACGCTTGACGCTGCGATTCTACCCAGGGCGTCCGCGGCTCCGTTGGATTTCCCAGAAATGCGCAGACCGTTGATCAGGACATTGCCGCTGGCTTGGCCGAACCCCCTTGCCGGGCCGTCGTCGTCCTCATTCTCCTGTTCAATGACGAAACCCGGCAATTCCTCAACCATATCGAGCGCTGTCTGTGGCGCGAACCTGTCGAAGTAGTCTGGGGTGAAGGTCTGTGTCTGCGTCGTCGATGACGGGGTTGATTGTGCGACTGCCAGAGGAGCTCCGGTGCTAAGAAGGGCAGCGAGAACGACTCCTGAAGGGCTGATGCGCAAGTTATAACCTCCCATTCGTGCGCTATCAAATAACGCACGCAGTCTTGTCCGACAGCGCCACCCGAAGCTGTCATATTCGATTTTTGGCGAGGCCCGGTCGTTGTCTTTGTCGGTGTCGTCGGGCCCACGGAAATTAAAGTAGCTCGGAGGTTCGATCCGATTGACTACAACTGTAGGCAACATGTGGACCCAGATCGCAAGTTACAGATCTGTAATTTATTGCGCGCTGATTTCTACGCGCCTAAGAAGTGCTTGGGCCAAGCGAATTGATCCTGTGCAGATGAAATCACGGCCGCGCCAACTTTAATCCTCTGTTTACCAACATGTCCGGATTTTTCGACTTTAGCCACACGAGCAGCGTAATCATCCATCAAGACCTCCATGTGAATAAGAGGACGAGACAAGGATATTGCCATGAAACGTGTTGCGGTTGTCCATGGGGGTTTTTCGTCAGAACGAGACGTTTCGTTATCGTCAGGACGAGCTGTCATTCCGGCAGTCGAAGACGCGGGATATGAAGCCTTGCCGGTTGATGCCGGAGCGGATCTTGGAGCTGTTCTGCGCGACGCAAAACCTGACGTGATTTTCAATGCACTGCACGGTCCATGGGGCGAAGACGGTTGTGTCCAAGGCATATTTGAATGGCTGCAAATCCCCTATACTCATTCCGGTGTGCTGGCATCTGCACTCGCAATGGATAAGTTGAAGTCGAAGATTGCGTTCCGTCAGGCTGGTCTTGAAGTTGCTGCTGACACACAGGTCTCTCGCAAAGAAGCGGCAAACTCCCATCCACTGGACCCACCCTATGTGATTAAGCCTGTCGCCGAGGGGTCCAGCTTCGGCATTGTTTTTGTTCGTGCAGGTGCAAACGGGCCTGCGCGAGAGCTTCTTTCGGACAGCTGGGCCTATTCAGATTATTTGATGGCAGAAGAGTTCATCCCCGGCCGTGAATTGACGGTCTCGGTTATGGGAGACCGCGCTATGGCGGTTACGGAAATAACGACGTTAAGAGAGTTTTACGATTTTACCGCAAAATATGAACATGGTGGATCGAAACATAAAGTTCCCGCTGATCTGCCCGGCGATGTTACGAAGCGCGCAATGGATGCCGCGCTCGTTGCTCATCGGGCGCTCGGTTGTCGCGGTGTGTCGAGGTCCGATTTTCGCTTTGATGAAGCAAAGGACCGACTAGTGATTTTGGAGACAAACACTCAACCCGGTATGACGCCAACGTCGCTTGTTCCTGAACAAGCTGCATATATCGGCATGTCGTTCTCTGAGCTTGTCGCCTGGATGATCGAGGATGCGTCATGCCTAAGGTAAAGCAGGGAAGCGGCGGTAAGGGCCGCAGACCAGTCACCGCAGAAATCGACCGTGAAGAGCAGGTCAGCGTTTCCTCTATTCTATTTGGCCTAGCCATATTGACCGCCCTTATTGTAGCTGCTGCAGCCTGGATGGGCGGGTCCTTATCTCAGATCGAGCGCCGTGCCGGAAACATTATTGATTCAAGTGCGCGATCTCTCGGTCTTGCTGTGCAATATGTATCTGTCGAAGGTGTCACCGAACAGGTAGCCGATGAACTTCGTCTTGCTGCTCTTGTAGAACCTGGCGAAAACATGTTTAGGGCAGACCCCCATACAATTCGGCAACGCTTAGAAGACACTCGTTTGGTCGTTAATGTGCAAGTCCATCGGTTTTGGCCTGACCACATTCTAATTCTGGCTGATGCCGTTGAGCCCGTTGCAATATGGAATAACGGCGATGGATGGCGGCAAGTTGATACGCTCGGTCGCGTTGTAGCCCCCGACGCCGCACGGAGCGACGGTTCGGGGCTCATTCGCGTTACTGGAAATGGCGGCGACATCGCGGCACCGACTCTCGTAACCGCCCTGGCTGAATTCCCGCAGCTAAGGCATCGCGTTCAACTTGCAAGAAGAGCTGCAGAGGAGCGGTGGGATCTGCATTTTGACAATGGGATTGTTGCTCACCTGCCACGCGACGAGATCATGCCATCAGCTATTCGCCGCCTGGCATTCATGGATCGGGACTCGTCAATCCTGTCTCGACCAATCGTCAGCATTGATATTCGTCATTCAGATCAGGTTTTTCTGAAACCCAGCGATGCCGATACTGCATCGCGGGATCAGGAAGCAGGATAACTCGATGAGCCGCGCCCAGAGCCGCCTCCCTGACAGGCGAGGAGCAATTCGGCCTGGTGGCCTAATGGCCGCCTTGGATATCGGCTGTTCGAAGGTCACTTGCCTTATTGCTCGTCGGGACGTGGACAAGCCTTCAACATTCAAATTGCTTGGGGCAGGATGTCAGCAGTCTCGTGGTTTCGCTGGCGGCGTCATTACAGATATGGAGGGTCTCGAGCGTGCAATTCGGCTTGCCGTTGAGGATGCAGAGCGCCAAGCAGGAGAGCGTGTCGAGCGCGTAATTCTCGGTGTTACTGGCCCAAAGCTCACTTGTCGTCTGATATCTGCAAGCATGTCTCTCGGCTCCGCGCCGGTCACCGCGAAAGATATTAAACGCGTTGAAGTTACAGCTCTCGCGAAGGCTGCAATCAAAGACCAATATCTTCTTACTGCGCACCCAGTTGCTTATCGTCTTGATGATCAGGACGGTGTAAGGGATCCACGTGGTATGCACGGAAGTCGCTTAGGAGTCCTTCTCAGCGTTGTCCTCGCCCCAGAGAGCCTCTTACTCAATCTTGTGGAGTGTGTTGGGCGGGCTCATCTCGATGTTGAACAACTTGTGCCCGCAGCAATTGCTACTGGCATGGGAACACTGATCGAAGATGAACGTGAAAATGGTGCCATTTGCGTAGACCTTGGGGCGGGCGTGACCACCGCTTCCGCCTTTCTAAACGGTGTGCCTGCATGGGTGGGATTTGTTCCAGCGGGTGGCTCACACGTGACGAATGATGTTGCTCAAGGTCTTGGGACAACTTTCGCTGCAGCGGAGCGATTAAAAACCGTCCACGGCAATACGGACCCTGAGGCACCCGGTCATGCAGAACGAATTGATTGCCCAAAGCTTGGCGACGACGGTCGGTTACAGGCCATTCGTATGGAGCGACGTGGACTGTCCGAAATAATAGCACCACGAATAGAAGAGACGCTGGAGATCATTCGAGATTTAATCGTAGGTTCCCAACTCAAAAAAGTCTTGCCGCGTCGCGGTGTTTTGACTGGTGGCGGTAGTCAGATCGCTGGGCTCAGGGATACAGCGTCCAGAATTCTTCAGATGCCCATTCGCTTAGGTAGGCCTGTGGATGCTGACAGGTTGGGCGAATCTTATGCCAACCCTGCTTTTTCTACGGCGGCGGGTCTGTTAACGTATAGGCTGGCGGCGTTGCCTAGTGCCATTCACAATCATGTTGCAGGCAGCGGTTCCTTTGGTATGGCCGATGGCAGTGCAGTGAACAGGGCGCTCTTCTGGATCAGAGAAAATTTCTGACACAGGACTTGTTCGCTTAACTGTCCCTTAGCCAGCCCGGTGCATTTTACGCATGTCTGGTTTTGGTTTGTAGAGTTTTAGGCGAGTCTTATGACAGGTGCAGGTTTGGGTGAGTTAAGCCCTCGGATAGTTGTTCTCGGTGTCGGCGGAGCTGGCGGCAATGCCGTCGATAATATGATCGCGTCGGAGCTGCGCGGCGTGGAATTCATGGTCGCGAATACTGATGCGCAAGCGCTCGCGCGCTCGTCCGCTGGTACGACTATTCAGCTCGGACCAGAGACAACGAAAGGCCTTGGCGCAGGCGCACGACCAGAGGTCGGCGCGGCGGCTGCGGAAGAATCAGCTGAGACTGTGCGCCAACATCTTGAAGGCGCGAATATGGTCTTCATTGCAGCGGGCATGGGCGGCGGAACGGGTACAGGCGCAGCACCGATCATTGCTCGCATTGCTCGGGAAATGGGTGCACTGACTGTTGGTGTCGTGACAAAACCATTTGGGTTTGAACATGCCCGGCGCATGTCGATTGCGGAGGTCGGCGTTGAAGAAATTCGTTCGTGTGTCGACACGCTGATTGTTGTCCCAAACCAGAATCTGTTTCGTGTTGCGAATGAGCGTACGCCATTTTCGGAAGCGTTCCGAATGGTTGATGACGTGCTCTACTCGGGCGTCCGCGGTATTACAGATCTGATGGTGATGCCTGGCCTGATAAATCTAGATTTCGCCGACGTGAGGGCTGTCATGGCCGATATGGGAACGGCGATGATGGGAATTGGCGAGGCTGAAGGAGAGGGCCGGGCCCTCGCCGCCGCTCGAGCGGCGATCGCCAACCCGCTCCTTGATGACGTATCCATGAAAGGTGCGAAGGGCGTACTGATCAATATCACGGGTGGGTACGATATGACTCTCTTTGAGCTTGATGAGGCCGCCAATGAGATCAGAGCTGAGGTCGCCGAAGATGCCAATGTGATCCTCGGCTCGGCATTCGATGACACACTTGAGGGTAAACTGCGGATCTCGGTCGTTGCGGCTGGGGTTGGCATGCGTGGTGCAGTTGAAAGCAGCGCGGAAGTGAGTTCCCAACCGTTGGAGGTGCCAACGGACGACAGTTTTGTGGCGCCTGTGGTTGTTACCGCTTATCGCGATGACGAAGATGCCGTTGTTGAACCTGCCAGCGACATAATTCATGATCAACCCAGCGTTGAGCTTGCTCTGGATACGGAAAATGCTGAAGCAAGCTTGGAAGCCGGCGAAGATTCGACTGAAGAGGAGGAGAGCAGCATGGACAAAATTAAGGAAGAGGCTGCTGCTTCCGCTGACAGCGAGTCTGGGAGCCAGCAGGCTGGATTTAGCAATCTGTTTGGATGGCGTAGATCATCTGGTGAAGCGTCTACGGATGCGTCTGAGGAGCCTGATACAAAGATTGTTTCATCCCCGGAGGACCATCCAGAGCCTGCCCCCTTTGATGACGCTGATCTGGAAATTCCCGCTTTCCTTCGCCGGTCTGCAAATCACTGAATCTGATTGATTATTAATCAAATAGTCCCATGTGACCGCTGATTATTTGATCGGTTGTGGCTTCTCGCAACATTGCGAAATAAAGCGTGTGTTGAGCGACCCCAATGGAATTCGCACTATGCTGTCGGGCGAGAGTAGAGTGGAACAGTTTTGGCTCACGAACACACCTTAGGACACACAATACGATTTTGCGGTGTCGGCGTTCACAGTGGTGAGAAATCCACGATTACGCTCCATCCTGCGTCTGCAGGATACGGCATAAGATTTCAAAGGACAGACGCCGCTGCCGGGCCGATTGAAATCAAAGCACATGTTGATCAAGTTTCCGGAGTTGCTTTGGCGACAAGGCTGTCGTCCGCTGATCAGCAATATTGCGTGAGCACTGTTGAGCATCTCATGGCGGCACTGTTCGCTTTTGGAATCGACAATATCATCATTGAAATCGATGGGTCCGAAGTGCCAATTATGGACGGCTCTTCCGCACAATTCTGCGAGAAAATTCGGCAAGTTGGCGTTGTCGCTCAAAGTCCCGAGCGCAAGTTCCTTAGGCTTATCGATAGGGTCGAAGTCCGGCATGGCAGTAGATGGGCTCGACTTTCTCCGTGCTCCGGTGACGATCTTGAGCTGTCCGCGCGAATAGAGTTTGAAAACCCTTACATCGGTGTGCAGGACGCCGAGTTCAAATTTGGCCGAGACGATTTTGAAGTGGAGCTTGCACCTGCCCGAACATTTGGCTTTGCATGGGAAGTCGAAGAGCTCAGACGCCGCGGGCTTGCTCAGGGCGGCTCTATCGACAATGCGGTGGTTGTCAGCGATGAAGGTATTTTGAACCCTGAGGGTCTGAGATTTGATAACGAGTTTGTCAGGCATAAACTGCTGGATGCAGTGGGAGACCTGTATCTAGCTGGTGTTCGAATTGCCGGCCGATACGAGGCTAACCAACCTGGGCATGAACTGAATTACAAACTGGTTTCAGCGCTGCTCGCGCAGACTTCAGCGTGGTACATTGACGACGCAACGGGAGCTGAGCGTTTGCCTAGTGATTCTCCTGCAGGTTTTCACTCCCGCCTTGCCATTTAGACGACGCCTACCCCATTCTTCGGCTGATCAAGGGTTTCATCTTCCTCGTTATCTGCAATTGACCTTACCAAGGCCATTATTCCTGCGCGGACTTTCTGACTTTCTATGCTGGAAAATCGCCTGACCAGTTCGATGACGTGCCTGGGCGAAGCGTTATCAGAAGGTGCGGCAGGTTCATTTGAGGATATTAGTGGAAAAAACCAGCCGATATCGGTCTCTAACAGGCTTGCAATTTCGAAGAGCCGGCCAGCGCTGACACGATTGGACCCAGTTTCATACTTCTGCACCTGCTGGTAAGAAATTCCGAGAGAATCTGCGATTTGATCTTGCGTAAAACCCATCATAATCCGCCGTTGCCGGATCTGGGCACCGATTACCCGGTCAATGCTTTCGCTGGGGTTTAACTCATACGTCATCCAAACAACTCCATTGCGCTGTTAAGCGTTACTTGACTGTCGCTTGGTAGTTTGACGACTAAACTTGCGCGCAGGTTCATTCAATAGATCGTGATGTAGCCAAGTACAGGTGCTGTGCATGGCTTGTCATTCGAATGTCTTCTTCGCAATATTGGGTCCAGTGTTAGCAGGTATCTCACCATGATAAGCTCAAAATTCATGTTGCTTGTAGGCGTCTCTGCGAGTCTCGCAGTGTCTGCGTGCTCAAACAACTCCAGGAGGGCGGAGCGAGCATATGTCGAACGCCCAGTAGAAGTTCTCTACAATGCTGCGGCGCGGGAACTCGACCGGCGTGACTTTGAGGATGCTATAGAGCTGTTCAACGAGGTCGAGCGCCAGCACCCTTACTCTGAGTGGGCCCGCCGCTCTACACTGATGAGTGCCTTCGCTGCATATGAATCTCGGCGCTACGATGATGCCATTACTACGGCGCAACGATACATTGCTCTTAACCCGGGAAGCGAGCACGCGCCTTATGCTTATCACCTTGTAGCTACGAGTTACTTCGAACAAATCACCGATGTTCAACGTGATCAACGCACCACGGAGCTGGCGAAGTCTTCATTAGATGAGATTCTGCGCAGGTATCCTGATTCCGAATATGCCCGTGATGCGCAGCTGAAAATCGACATGGTGAATGATCAGCTGGCGGGCAAAGAGATGGCGATCGGGCGTTGGTATCTGAGGCGCAACGAGCATTTGCCCGCGATCAATCGATTTCGGACGGTGATCAACGCCTATGATACGACAACACACGCGCCAGAAGCGTTGTACAGGTTGGTCGAGGCATATCTTTCGATAGGTCTACATGGTGAAGCAATGGCGGCTGCGTCGGTTCTTGGGCACAATCATCCCGAAACCAATTGGTACCGCGATGCATATCGGCTGATGCAACCATAAGAATTATTGTTCGAGCTTCACAAAGCTTGTTCTCTTTTTGTTCTTGTGCTAATAGCAGCGTATGTTAAGTGCGCTTTCGATTTCCAATTTCATTTTAATCAACAGATTAGACGTTGAGGCCGGTTCAGGGTTCACCGGTTTGACGGGTGAGACCGGTGCCGGAAAGTCTATCCTGCTCGATGCGCTTGGCCTCATTGCTGGCGCTCGGCCGGAGAAACGTTTTGTGCGCAAAGGTGCCAAGCGCGCGGTTGTTATCGCGGAGTTCGAGCCGAGTCTGGATCATGCGGTTTGGCAGGAGCTAGAAGATGTGGGCCTTTTTTGTGATCCAAACGATGCGTTGGTTATCAAACGGGTCGTTCCTGCGGTTGGGTCGGCCAAGAGTTACGTTAATGACCAGCCGGTTTCTAGCGCGCTTCTATTTGCGCTGGGTGAGCAGCTATTAGAGATACACGGGCAGCATTCCGCCGGGCACTTAATGAAGCCGTCACGCCATCTCGATGTACTCGACCGGTTCGCTGGGAACGAAGTGGTGCTGCAACGCTATGCTCAGGCCTGGAACCGCTATCGATTGGCGAAAGAGAAACGGATTTCGATCGAGGCAGAGATGAATGCTGCGCAGGAGCAGCGGGATGACCTTGTCCGGGACGCCGGAGATTTGCGTGCGCTATGTCCTTTGGAAGGTGAAACGAAAAGCTTGTCTTCCAAGCGCCAACAACTGTCACAAGTCGGTAAGTTACGTGATGGAATAAGTGATGTGTCAGATGCGATGGCAAGAACCGAGGCTGGTGAATTCGTAGGCTTGGCCGTGGGCGTTTTGCAACGGCTGACACTGCTTCCTGGGTTTGAACCTTCTGAAACATCAACAGGCACAGGTCAGCTTTTGCATGTTGCTGCGGCTGCTTTCGATCGGGCTGCTATAGAAATGGAAGAAGCAAGAACCGCTTTGGGAAATCTTGCTATGTCCATTGAAGGAAATGATGACGAACTTGAAGGTGTTGAGGGTAGACTGTTTGCGCTGAGGGCTGCTGCCCGTAAACATAATGTCGATCCTGATGCACTCCCGGCCCTTCTGCAGACCATGGAGCAGACAATCGCTATGGCGGAGGCAGGAACCGCGCGATTGAATCAGGTGCGTCAGGAAGAAGCCGAGGCAGCAGCGCAATGGCGCGCCGAAGCGGATACCTTGTCGCGGTCACGTCGGGTCGCTGCGAGACGTCTTGAGAAGGCAGTTAAGCGGGAATTAGCGCCATTAAAGCTGGAAAAAGTGAAGTTGAGATTCAGTTTTCAAGTTCTAGACGAGAGCCAAGCTGATAGCCGGGGGCTTGATGCGGTTCAAATAGAGGTTGAAACAAACCCCGGCAGTGGATTTGGCCGGCTCGATAAGATTGCCTCGGGAGGAGAGCTAGCAAGGGTATCCCTTGCTTTGAAGTGTGCGACGGCTGAAGCATTGGAAAGTTCTTCGGTTTTGATTTTTGATGAAGCTGACCAAGGGGTAGGAGGCGCGGTCGCAGCTGCGATAGGTCAGCGCTTTCAAGATCTTGCAACGCGCCATCAAGTGTTAGCCGTGACCCACAGTCCGCAGGTAGCTGCTGCTGCGGCGGCTCACTGGAGAATTGAAAAGTCGAGCCCGAACAAGTCCTTTGGACAGATGCGGGCGAGTGTTCTAGATCCCGGAGAAAGAACCGAAGAAATCGCCCGCATGCTTTCCGGCGCAAAAGTAACGAAGGAGGCACGCGCGGCTGCACAGCGATTGCTGGAGGGATAATGTCAGGTACCGAACAGCCTGTAGAGGCTTTGAGCGAAATGGAAGCGCGCCGAGAGCTTGCGCGACTTACAACCGAGATATCCCTTGCCGATGCTGCCTACTACCAGAACGATTCTCCACACCTAACTGACGCCGAATACGATGAACTCCGCCTGCGCAATCTGGCGATCGAGACCCGGTTTCCAGACCTGAAGAGAAAAGATAGCCCCACGGACCGGGTCGGCGCTCCAGCTGCCGAAGGGTTCTCAAAAGCTGAACATGGTGAGCCGATGCTGTCTCTCGGGAACGCATTTTCAGATGAGGACGTTACTGATTTCACGGATAAGATTCGCCGGTTTCTCGGCCTCAATGCCTCTGATTCCGTGACTTTCACGGCGGAGCCAAAGATTGATGGTCTCTCACTAAGCCTTTTGTATGAAGACGGTATGCTCAGACGCGCGGCAACGCGTGGTGATGGCCGTGTGGGCGAGGACGTTTCTTCGAACGCTCGTACGATAGACAACATCCCACATACTCTTGCTGGATCGGGATGGCCGAAGTCGATTGAAGTTCGGGGTGAGGTTTATCTAGGACACGACGATTTTGCCGCTCTCAACGCAACAGAAATAGAGGCCGGCCGGAAGACATTTGCAAATCCGCGTAATGCGGCGGCCGGCAGTCTTCGCCAGCTCGACGTGTCTGTCACAAAGAGCCGCCCCTTGAAGTTCTTTGCTTATGCATGGGGGGCACCTTCGGAACCGTTTGCAGAAACCCAATCTGACGCTGTTCGCATGTTTGCCGAATGGGGCTTCTCTACCAATCCATTTTTCAGAGTTCATGAGACCGTTGCCGAATTGATCGAAACCTATCGGGAAATTGAGGCTGCAAGGGCTCAGCTCGGCTACGATATTGACGGGGTCGTTTACAAAGTTGACCGATTGGATTGGCAGGCGCGCCTCGGATTCGTAAGCCGTGCGCCGCGTTGGGCGATTGCGCATAAATTCCCTGCCGAAAAAGCGACAACACTCCTCGAAGAAATTGATATCCAGGTCGGCAGGACCGGAACGCTTACACCTGTTGCGCGCTTGAAGCCGGTCACTGTAGGTGGTGTTGTTGTTTCGAATGCAACGCTTCACAACGAGGATGAGGTGGCTCGCCGCGACGTTCGTCCCGGGGACACTGTGATTGTGCAGCGTGCCGGGGATGTAATTCCGCAGATTATTGGGGTCGTGAACGCTGACCGATCTGATCGCGCAGACCCGTGGACAATGCCGGAGGTTTGTCCAGAGTGCTCGTCTATCGCGCTGCGAGAGGTGGGAGAGGATGGCGAAGCCGATGTTCGGAGGCGTTGTACAGGCGGACTGACTTGTCCAGCGCAGCTGGTGGAACGTTTGAAGCACTTCGTATCTCGAAAGGCGTTGGATATTGATGGGCTGGGCGCGAAGCAAATCGCCTTGTTTTTTGAGCGCGGTGTTGTTCGGGCTCCACAGGATATCTTTGTTCTGGAGCAGCGGATCGCTGATGCAGGGCTGCCACCGTTGTCAGAGTGGGACGGCTTCGGTGAAACGTCTGCGACAAAGCTGAAAGATGCGATTGATGATCGTCGGCGTATTCCGTTCGCCAGGTTTCTGTTTGGTTTGGGTATCCGCCATGTGGGCGAAACGACAGCCGGGCTTTTTGCCCGCCATTTCGGCAATTGGCAGGATTTCTGGTCGACCGTGGAGGCAACCACATTTGAAAATGAACAGGCGAACGCGGCTATTGCCGAGCTTTCCGCCCTCGATGGTGTCGGCATGACGGCGGTGAACGCGCTACGCGATTTTGCGCTTGAAGCGCACAATCAGGAGATGCTTTCCGATCTCCTCGCTGAGGTAGAAATTGAGGTCGCTGAAATTGCGTCAAGTGATAGCCCCGTCGCTGGAAAAACCGTGGTCTTCACGGGTACGTTGGAGCGGATGACAAGAGACGAGGCGAAAGCGAGGGCGACGTCTCTTGGAGCAAGAGTCTCTGGTTCCGTATCCGCAAAGACTGACTTGCTCATTGCGGGCCCGGGCGCTGGTTCGAAGCTCAAGAAAGCTGAGTCTCTACGTGTAAGAGTATTGAGTGAGAACGAATGGCTGGAGCTGATTGAGAGATGACTTTGCTTTGGAATCAAAGAGTAGCGCAGACGGTTTCCAACCAGTCTTTTTCGTCTCCGTCCAGACGGGGCCCGATATTCTCCCATACTTCTCTATGGTATTTGTTGACCCAATCCAGCTCCGCTTGAGTTAGCAATTCTGTTCGCATAAGCGTGCGGTCCAATGGTGCGAAAGTAATATTCTGGAATCCCAGCATCGGTATTTCGCCTCCTGAGATCGCTTCTGCTTCTGTTACGAATTGCAGGTTTTCGATGCGGATGCCGTACTCGCCCGTCTTGTAGTATCCCGGCTCGTTTGAAACAATCATGCCGGGTCGCAGGGGCGTTGCGTTCCAAGGCTTTGCGATCCGCTGTGGCCCTTCATGAACTCCGAGGTAAACGCCCACGCCATGGCCTGTTCCATGCTCATAATCCAAGCCGGCCTGCCAGAGAGCGTGCCGGGCGAGGATATCAAGGTGGGTGCCTGTGGTGCCAGCTGGAAAGCGCGCCGTGGACAATGCAATGTGCCCTTTCAATACCAGCGTGTACCGCTCTGCCATTTCTTTACTGGCATCACCAATATGGACTGTACGCGTTACATCTGTGGTACCGTCGAGGTACTGAGCACCGCTGTCCACCAGAAACAATGAGCCCCGATCCAGTTTTCTGTTTGTGGCTGTGGAAACCCGATAATGGACAACTGCTCCATTTGGGCCTGCCCCTGAAATTGTCTCAAAAGATAGATCATTCAGTTGGCCCGTTTCGTGCCGAAGCGTTTCCAGCTTTATAGCCGCATCGATTTCCGTCACCTCACCGGTTTGCGCTGCAGTAGCGAGCCAATGGAGAAACCTCGTCAGTGCGGCTCCATCTCGTAAATGTGCTTGCTGGGTATTTTTGATTTCCACCCTGTTCTTGCAGGCTTTTGGGATTGCGCAAGGATCTTGCGCCCTCAAAATGTCTGCTCCAGCGTTCTCCAACTGCTCAAAAAACCAGGCCGATGCTGTTGCCGGATCAAGGCTTACGGCCTTACCCTCTAACTTGCTCAGGGCTACCTCGAGGCTTGGCAGGTCATGGAGGCTGACACCATTCCCGAGGTGCTGGCGAAGGTCGTCCGTTACTTTTCGTGGGTCGATGAACAGGTCTGCTGAGCCATTGGCGTGAATGATGGCACGTCCGAGTGGCAAAGGCGTGCACATGACATCGCCGCCGCGGATATTGAAAAGCCATGCGATAGACGACGGTGAGGTTATGATTGCGGCGTCTGCATTCTGTGCAGAGAGAGTTTCTGCAATCTCATTCCGTTTGTCTTCAGATGACACGCCTGCGAATTCGATTGGGTAGGGAATGACTGGTGACAAGGGCTCTGCCGGCCTGTCTACCCATGCGAGGTCAACGGGGTTTTTGTCCACGCGAACCAGTGTTGCCCCGGCAGCGTTGCTGGACTTCTTCAGGACGTCCAGATCGTTCGGGCTCATCAGCCTCGGATCGTAGCCAATTGATTTGCCGCTCAGATCCTGTGCGGAAAGCCACCTCTAGCCTACCGCCAATCAGCCCATCTTTGAAATTCATACTCCTTCATTTGAAATCATCAATTGCTTGCTTGTAGTTTTTCGGAGCTTTGTATTAACAATAGTCCATAGCATTTAGTCCATAGTCGATAGCTGATTCGAGTAAACGTTCACCTTGTGAATATTTGTAAACCGAGCTTGCCAGCTCAATACAGTTAATCAGTTGTTGATGATAAAGCTGTATACTCATGTTGTTTTTAAGCGTGTGTTGGTTTTATGCCTAAGTCAAATAGCCCAGCGCTTTAAAA
>JBCCIW010000043.1:0-16615 GCA_039028055.1 Pseudomonadota bacterium
ATGGTAGCGGATTGCATCACCGTCCGGGACTTTCCGCAACTCTTCGCCTGCCACGTATATGAGATCAATTCCGTCAAAGATCGCAGAAACACCTGTAGATGCTCTGTTAGTCGCTAGCCGACATGCGCCGTATCTGTCCCGCTTAATTGAAAGAGAACCAGAGTTATTTACGGCGCTGCACAACGGGTCGGTGGACAACATTTGGAAGGAGCTGATTGCAGGCATCTGCGGAAGTCCGCAAGACGCGGACATAGATCAGGTTATGAGCCGTCTTCGTACTGCGAAGCGGAAAGCTCACTTAACTCTGTCAGCGGGCGATCTGTCCGGAAAATGGTCACTTACAGACGTTACGCAGCGGATGACGGAGTTTGCAGATACTGTCGCATCTACCGCGCTTCGAGCGTCAGCCGATTCACTCGACTTGCCTCTGGACGGCCTATTCGTCGTCGCTCTAGGCAAGATGGGGGCGCACGAGCTCAATTATTCTTCAGACATTGACGTCGCCGCGTTCTTCAATCCCGATATCTTCGAGGGGGGCTGCCGCGGTCCGGCTGATAGTGCCAGAAGGGTAGTTCAGCGGATGGCCCGCATCCTCTCTGATCAAACGGCCGACGGTTATGTTCTTCGTACAGATCTTCGATTACGGCCAGATCCATCGTCAACGTCTGTCGCCGTATCTACGCAAATGGCTGAGCTCTATTATGAAACGGTCGGCCAAAACTGGGAGCGTATGGTATGGATCAAAGCGCGTGCATGCGCTGGCGATATTGAGGCCGCGGATGATTTCATCCGTGTGTTGTCTCCTTTCGTTTGGCGCCAGCATCTCGACTATTGGGCCATCAGTGACATTCACGCGATCAAGGGCATGATTAACTCAAGTGCAGGTGGGCCAGAGCTCGAAACACCCAGTCCTGATCTTAAACTGGGTCTGGGTGGCATCCGGGAAATAGAGTTCTTTGCGCAGACCCAACAGCTTATTATGGGCGGGCGTGATCGGAGGTTGCGCGTTCGTGATACGGTTTCGGCGATCACGGAACTGGAGAGAGCTGGAATAGTCTCCGCCGACAATTGCCGTGAGATGATAGACTGTTACGAAGCTCTTCGAACTATTGAGCACCGTGTTCAAATGCGTCAGGATGAACAGACGCACGCTCTTCCGAAGGACGAAAAACGACGTGCAAGTGTTGCAGCGCTTTGTGGCGTTTCCAGTCTGGTTGAGTTTGATGATATGGTGCGACAGCTGCGCGAGCGTGTGCACTCTATCTATCTCGAGCTTTTCGGATCAGAGTCCCGAGGGCTTAATTCTACGAAGCTGGGTAATCTCGTCTTCACCGGTGTGGACCCTGATCCGGGGACGGTGAGTACATTGACGGCCTTCGGTTTTAGCAAGCCTGAGGAACTCATCAGCCGGGTATCACATTGGCACCGTGGGCATGTGCCGGCTACCCGGTCGCCACGAGGACGCGAGCTTCTAACAGCTCTACTGCCTGGTTTGCTTTCAGATATGGCTGAAACCGGTGATCCGGATGAAGCGTTCAAGCGCTTTCAGAACTTTCTGGAGCGGCTCTCCTCCGGGGTGTACGTCCTTTCCATGTTGTTGGCCGAGGAGCCCTTAAGGAAAGATCTTATAGCGACTCTCGCGCTGGCACCGCGTTTATCCGAAACACTCGGAAAGCAGCCGCAGATGATTGAAGCGCTGTTGGCACCAGAGCAGAGCCAATCTCTCAGTATTACATCTGCGCAGGACTTCGACGATGCAATGAATGTCGCCCGCAGGCATTTTCGCGAGGCATCATTTCGGGTCGGCCATGGGTTGCTTCATGGTCACATTGCGGCGCGTGACGCGGGCATCTCGTATAGTGACCTCGCAGACAAGACGATTGAGGCCATGGCCTCTGCCGCAGAGTTTGAAGTGTCGCGAAAACTTGGTCCTGTACCGGGTGACTGGTCAATTGTCGCGCTCGGCAAATTGGGTGGTCGGGCGCTTACAGCAAGTTCTGATCTTGATTTGATGGTGATCTATAACGCGAAAGATGATGCTTCAGCACCTGAATGGTTTACCCGGTTTACCAAGAGACTGATTACGGCGCTTTCAGCAGAAACGGCTGAAGGCCAGCTTTACGAGGTTGATATGCGCCTGCGCCCGTCCGGGCGGTCTGGTCCCGTTGCAGTACGGTTGTCGAGTTTTGAAAGATACCACCGAGAAGAGGCATGGACCTGGGAGCATATGGCTTTGACCAGATTGCGACCCGTTTGTGATCGCGGTGATCTGTCAGGTCGTGTTGCTGACCTAACGTGCGAATTATTGGCAGAGGTGCCGCGTCGGCTCGAACTGACTGGCGATATTCTGGATATGCGAAAGCGCCTTGCCCGCGAAAAGCCCAGTAAAGGCCTTTGGGACCTAAAGATGGGGGAAGGCGGTCTCGTTGATCTAGAGTTTATTTTGCAGCGGGAGCTTCTCATGCTTGAGACGGAGTGCGCGGCAACGCCCCGATTGCCTGATGCGATCGCGAAGTTACGGCAGTACGGGCATTTTACGTCTACTGAAGCCCTAGATTTGAGACATGCGGAGTTCGTGTTGTCTGCGCTACAGCAAATTCAACGACTCGCTTTGTCCAGTGACATTGCGCCTGATCAGATGACCGATGGGCTGAAAGATCGATTTTCAAGAGCTATAGGCGCTCTAGACTTCGGATCTTTGGAAACGGAGCTTCGGCGGGTGAAGCATTTGGTGCAGAAGGCAAGGCGCGAGCGAATTGGATCTGTCGACAATGAGGTCTCAATCGATCTTTGACTTGTGCGCCAGGCGGCCTGCATTGACTTCCCAGTTCTGTCCATCGAAAGGGCAGATTGTTACATCGAAATCCTGCCAATCATCCAAACATCGCCAGGTGATAGCCACGCCATCTGGATTTGATCTGGGAATATAGAAGCTCTTTATGCCGCATACGGAGCAAAATAGGTGCTTCGCGGTGCCCTTGTTGAAGGTATATTCTGTAAGTCTTTCCTGGCCGCTAATCAGCTCGAAATGTGCCGCGGGAGCGATGACGTGGATATTGCCTGATTTCGCGCAGATAGAGCAGTTGCAGTCCTCGACTTCAAATGCATCGGGGAGTTCCACCTGGAAGCGCACTGCGCCGCAATGGCAACCTCCGTGGCGTATCGTCATGTGCTATTATCTTCAATCGTATCGAGCATCAGCACGGCACAATCTGAGATGACCGCACCGGGCGGAAAGATTGCCGATGCTCCGGCTGTGCGAAGAGCGTCGAAGTCCTGAGGGGGGATTACTCCGCCGACCACAATACTCGTTTTGGCTGCGCCTTCATTACCGAGGGCTCGTCTCAACTCTGGCACCAGGGTCAGGTGACCCGCTGCCAGCGATGACGCCGCTATGATGTCCACGTCTGCAGCCATCGCGTCGGTTGCGGCTTCTTCTGGGGTCTGGAATAGCGGTCCGATGACAACGTCCCAACCAAGATCTGCTAAACCCGAGGCCACAACTTTTTGTCCTCGGTCGTGACCATCCTGGCCCATTTTGGCGATATATATTCTTGGCTTTCGCCCATGCTCCGAAGCGAACTCGGCCGCGCGTTCTGCAGCGTCCTGGCCCTTCCTCGTATTTTTCACACCTTCGCCGTAGACCCCTTCGATTGAACGGATGACGGCCTTGTGGCGTCCGGATGCCCGCTCCACTGCCAATGATATTTCGCCAACGGTTGCCTTCGCCCGCGCTGCGGCGACACCAAGCGCGAGTAAGTTATCGTTTCCTGTTTCGGCGGCGCGGGTAATAGCGTTCAGTGACTGTTGGACCGCACTTTCATCTCGCTCCGACTTCAGGCGGGATAGTTTGTCGAGCTGCATATTGCGGACTGCAGCGTTATCGACCTTAAGGACTGGCACGTCTTCAGGTTCCTGAAGTGGGAACTTGTTGACGCCGACAACTGTCTGTTGACCTGAATCTATTCGAGCTTGTGTTTTTGCGGCAGCTTCTTCGATGCGAAGCTTTGGCAAGCCATCTTCGATGGCCGCGGCCATGCCACCCATTCTCTCTACTTCTTCGATATGCGCCATGGCTTTCATGGCCAGGTCATTGGTCAGTCTTTCCACATAATAGGACCCGCCCCATGGATCGATCGTCTGGCAAGCACCGGCTTCCTGTTGCAGAAAGAGTTGGGTGTTCCGGGCAATGCGCGCTGAGAAATCCGTTGGCAGAGCAAGGGCTTCGTCAAAACTGTTTGTATGCAGACTTTGCGTTTGACCGCCTGTGGCAGCGATCGCTTCCAAACACGTGCGAACGACGTTGTTGTAAACGTCCTGTGCGGTCAGTGACCAGCCAGATGTTTGGCTGTGCGTTCGTAGGCTGAGGGACTTATCCGATTTTGGGTCAAACTGCTTGACCAGTTTTGCCCAGAGAAGGCGTGCCGCTCGCAGCTTCGCGATCTCCATAAACGTGTTCATTCCAATCGCCCAGAAGAACGACAGGCGCGGTGCGAATGCGTCTATGTCGAGACCAGCTGCCATGCCCGCTCTGATGTAGTCGACGCCATCAGCAAGGGTGTATCCGAGTTCGAGGTCCGCCGTGGCTCCGGCCTCCTGCATGTGGTAGCCGCTGATGGAAATTGAATTGAAGCGAGGCATATTCTGCGATGTGTATGCGAAAATATCAGAGATGATCCGCATGGAGATTTTTGGGGGATAGATGTACGTGTTCCTTACCATGAACTCTTTCAGAATATCATTCTGAATTGTTCCGGAGAGTTTGTCTGGCGAAACGCCCTGTTCCTCTGCGGCGATTATGTAAAGCGCCATGACCGGCAGAACGGCACCATTCATCGTCATGGACACACTCATCTTGTCTAAGGGTATGCCCGAGAAGAGAGTGCGCATATCATAGATGGAGTCGATTGCCACGCCTGCCATGCCGACATCACCGACAACGCGTGGGTGGTCTGAATCATATCCCCGATGTGTTGCAAGGTCGAACGCAACGGACAGGCCTTTTTGCCCAGCTGCCAGATTCCTGCGATAAAACGCATTGGAGTCTTCGGCGGTGGAGAAGCCGGCATATTGGCGGATTGTCCAGGGACGCTGAGTATACATTGTGGGATAGGGACCGCGTCCAAACGGGGCGAGACCCGGATAATCATCCAGGAAATCGAGGCCTTTCGTGTCCGATCCCGAATAGGCGTTTCGCACATTGATGTCTTCTGGCGTTTGCCAGACAGTTTCTGCCTTTGACGCGTCGACGCCATTGATCGCCGGAGTGCCCAGCTCAACTTTGGAAAAATCGGGAAACGTCGTCATGCTGTAATCCCCAGTTCTGCGTGGGCAAGCTCGAGTGCGGCCACAACATCGATGCCGATGTGAATGTTGCTATCAACCCCTTCAGCGCTTTGTTTTCCTGCAAGATAGAGTCTCTGAACGCCTGCTGTCTTCAATTCGCTTGCCGCGTGTGCCGCTTCCGCCTCATAGCGACTATCGGATCCGCAGAGACAGGCAATCACACAGCCCGACGCCCTCCATGCAGCGACAAGCTCGGCGATGTCTTTTGGCGGAACGGGAGGTTCCTTTGCTTCGATCCCGCCGGTGGCAAAGAGATTTCGTGCAAAATCGGCGCGCGCTGTATGTTCCGCAAGCGGGCCAAGTGTAGCGATAAATACGCCCGGTCGTGTTCCGGTCGCTTCAGCTTTTCGATCGGCATGATCTCTCAGGTGCTCAAAGCTCTCGGCCAGGCGCATTGGCCATAGCGGCGATGAAAGCGTTTCACCGTCCGGGGCTGGCAAGTTGGTCACGGGTTCGACTTCGACGGCTTCGGCTGCACCCGTCCAGCCGGATAGATCTGCGACCGGTGCATCGATTTCATCCAGCAAAGGGAATTCGCTGACGCCGGTGATTGGCTGCTTTCGTCTAGCCACGTTTTTTTTCATGGATGTTCGCGTCTCAGCGACGCGCACCTGTAGGGTATCGGCCTCCAGGGACGCCCCAAAACCACCCTCGCTTTCGATCTTCTGGAACTCCGCCCAAGCTGCTTCTGCGAGCGTATCCGCATGGGTCTCGATAAACCATGCCCCGCCGGCGGGGTCGGCCACGCGGCCAATCTGGCTTTCTTCCTGGGCAATGATTTGTGTGTTTCTCGCCGTGCGTCTGCCGAGTTCTTCCGCGACACCGAGAGCGTCCGTGAAGGGATTAAGAGTCACGATATCTGCGCCGCCTGCACCGGCGGCAAAGCAAGCGGAGGTGTTTCTAAGAAGGTTCACCCAGGGGTCGCGGCGTGTGAGCATCCGCCGGGAGCTAACCGCCTGCAGGATCATTGGATGGGATGTCAGATCAAGCGTTTCAATGCATCTGGCCCAGAGTCGCCGTGCTGCGCGAACCTTTGCTATCTGAAGACCGTAATTAGGATCGATCGCGATTGAAAATACCATGTCGGGGGCAATATCAGCGACAGATGCCCCCGCCTGATCAAGACGGCGAAGCGTATCTATACCCTGAGCGATAAGACCACCAATTTCTTGCGCGTCCGATCCACCAGCCTCGTGAATTGGTCGACTATCGACGCGGAGAATAGTGGCTTTGGGAAAATCCGAGGACAGCTGTTGATAAAGTCCAGCGGTCCTCAAGAAGGCGCTATCGAGATCTTCCTCCAGCGTGCCTAGGCGACAGAGCGTTGCAAGCGGTGCAATATTGAATGCCAGAATTTGCTCCGCCGGTTCAGTGCTTTCGTAAGCCCAGCGAGCCAATACCTGAGATATTTCAATGCCGTAACCTGCGGTTGGTCCCGCCAGCTCGAGAGCGACGGTTGCAACTGATGCGTCCACATCCGTGAGCGTTTTCGCCATGTCAGAGGGGTTTGCGACGGCGCAGCCATTAGCGCCGGTGGGATCGATAACGAGTTCTACCGAACTCACTCCGCCGGACAAATCGTGGAGGATTTCGGCATTTGTAGTCGTTGGATCGGGGTGGGCAAAACTCTGGCGTATGTCCCAGGGCAGGCTGGCATTTCTAACCAAATTGGGACCCCGCAGGAACGGGGCCTCTCCTGGTGTTCCCAAGGGGTCAGTTGCGGATGGCCAATCTGACTCCCGATAAAGAGGTTTTACGGTCAGTCCATCGGCTGTTGTGCGCTCCAGTTTCTCCGGACCTGCGCCTTTCAGTGCCTTGTTGACTGCCTGAATCCACGTGGATTCATCAGCCTCTGGAAATTCGGAAGAGATGGTCAATCGGTCGTTTGACATGGGTTCCTCTTGTCTTGCGGACTTAGTGGCCGTCCATTTCCGGTCGCGTCAAGTACGCGAAACGTCCGGCTGCCGTATCGTCACCCTTGCTCTTTGCGCTGCCGAAGCTAGTTGTGTGGCGAGATATTCTAGGGGAGATCTGTCATGGCTTTACCACCCGTCCTGCAAAATTTACGCATCCCGGTGATTGGATCACCCTTGTTCATCGTATCGGGACCGGAGCTCGTTATCGCACAGTGCAAGGCGGGGATCGTTGGGTCTTTCCCGTCCCTGAATGCGCGTCCTGATCACGTCGTTGGCGAATGGCTGGACAGGATCACGACGGAACTTGCTGAGCACGATGAAAAGCACCCAGATCGGCCTTCAGCTCCATTTGCGGTAAACCAGATTGTTCACAAGTCGAATGACCGGCTGATGCACGATGTTGAGATGTGCGTGAAGTACAAGGCCCCGATTGTCATCACCTCACTTGGCGCGCGCACCGAAGTTAACGACGCGATACATTCCTATGGCGGCATCGTATTGCACGACATCATCAACATTGTCTTTGCGCACAAAGCCCTTGAGAAAGGCGCAGATGGCCTTATCGCTGTGGCTTCGGGCGCAGGCGGTCATGCAGGCACGCTATCGCCGTTCGCGCTGATTCAGGAAATTCGCCAGTTCTTCGATGGGCCATTGGCTCTGTCTGGCTCTATAGCGACCGGCGGGGCTGTGGCAGCGGCTCAGGCCATGGGAGCTGATCTGGGCTATATCGGATCGGCTTTTATTTCCTGCGATGAAGCCAATGCCGTAGACGGCTACAAGGACATGATCGTCGACAGTGCTTCGAAGGATATTGTCTATTCAAACCTGTTCACCGGCGTTCATGGCAACTATCTCGCGCCGTCCATTGCTAATGCCGGGCTGGACCCTAATGATCTTCCGGTCAGCGATCCGTCTAAGATGAACTTTGGCTCCGGCGGCAACCAGAAATCCAAGGCCTGGAAGGATATCTGGGGCTGTGGGCAAGGCATTGGTGCGGTGGAAAAACGATATTCTGTTGCTGAGTATGTTGATCGGCTCGAAGCTGAGTATCTTGCATCACTGAATGGCTTTAAGAGCCAAACCTCATACGGCCGGGCGATCGCTTAAGCCCCGTTGGATAAGTGCGGGGATAGAGCGTCCGGATCAATGAAGCCATTGTCCGGATGTCGTCCGGTTCGCACGATCAAATGCCTTCTGAACCGTGAATATACCTATCAATTTCAGTGATCTAATCCCTGCGCAGCGCGTCCGGTTTTCTGTTTTGACGCGAATAATACAAGAATCATTCTCTGGGGTGGATACCATCCGGGCTGTGGACTGAGATAAGAGACTGCTTGGTTGTTGATCATAATTGCAGGTCAGTTGAGCACTTAGCCGGTTGAGAACCTCGATTTCCTGTAATTGCGCAGACATGTCGGGTCAGGCGTGCCAAGGATGATTTGAAGGGTGCGGCTAAAGAGTCGCGCATGTCTCGCTCCAGTTGCCTTGAGCAACTGACAGGCATGCGCGACTTAACCGTACAGGTAATATTGCGTCATGGCTGACATTGATTTTGCCCAGTTGGTCCAATTTGTTGCGGTGCTTACCGCTGCGGGCGTTTTTGCGGGCCTGGTAGCCGGACTGTTTGGCATCGGTGGCGGTTTTGTTGTCGTCCCGGCCTTGCTTCTGGTGTTCTCGATGTTCGGCGTTGATCCCGCACAAGTGACCCACGTGGCCATTGGGACGTCTCTTGCCACGATTATTGTGACGTCTCTGAGGTCGGTAAGCGCGCACCACAAGATTGGTGCTGTAGACGTGGGAATTATTCGAGACTGGACACCGGGTCTGGTCGCCGGTGTGGTGGCCGGACTGGTACTCGCCAACTTCATGGATGGCGGTTCGCTGAAATGGATTTTTTCCATTGGTGTTTTCATCATGGGGGTTCACTTTATCACGCCGCTCTACACGCCGAAGCCTAGTGCAAGCAGTCATATGCCTGAAGGGCCTGCGCTTTGGTCTGTCTCCAGCTTTCTCGGTGGCTTTTCAGCTTTGCTCGGCATTGGCGGCGGCACGATCGCGGTCCTGGTAATGACGTCATGTGGCCGTCCGATCCACCGGGCCGTGGCCACAGCTGCCGGTTTTGGAACGGTCATCGCGCTGCCGGGCGCAATCGGTTTTGCCTTGCTGGGGCTCGGGGAGAGCAATCTCCCCTTCGGATCCATTGGTTACGTGAATTTGATCGCAGTGGCCGCCATTACCGCGATGTCGTTTATCACCGCTCCGCTTGGTGCGCGGGCTGCCCATAGCTTGAACGCGCAGGCTCTGAAGCGAGTCTTCGGCGTCTATCTGATCGCGACATCGGGCATTGTTCTGTTCAACGTTTTATCGAATTGAGGGAGATCGATATGTCATTTCAACCATCTCGCCGTTTGTTGTTGTCTGGTGCCGTTGGTGCGTCGGTGGCCGGGGTCGCTGGGTGTGCGTCAGGTGTGGCTTCGTCTACTCAACTGGTCGACGAGGCCTTCCCGCCGGAAAGCTACGGTGCGGCGAACCCCTATCTGCTGGGACCGGCGGAAGGCGTGGCGCTCCTGTCCCGCAATGAGAACCCCTACGGGCCGTCGCCGTCAGCGCTCTCGATGATCGAGTATGCAGCGCGCAAGGGTGCTTATTACACATCCTTTGAAGCGATGGAGACGCTGGCCAGCCTGATCGCTGAGAAGAACGGCGTTGCGCCCGAGCAGATCACTTTGACAACGGGGTCAGGCGAGGCGTTGAGCGCGATCGCCATGATATATGGCCAGGAGGGTCCGATCCTCGCCCCGCGCCTGTTCTGGGACACGACGGCACTTTATGCGAAACGCCTCGACATGGCCGAGATCCAGCGGGTGGATCTCACCGCGGAAATGGGAGTCGATCTATCCGGAATCGAGGCGCAGGTCAGCGAAAGCACAGGCCTTGTTCAGTTGTGTAATCCCAATAATCCCACGGGGATCGCCTTACCCGGCGACGTCATTCGACCTGCCGTGCAGCGGATGGCGGAGAAGACAACCGTACTCGTAGACGAAGCCTATATCGAGCTTGCAGACGACCCGGCTGATACGAGCTGCGTCAGTCTCGTGCAGGCGGGCCATGACGTCATTATCTCTCGCACATTCTCGAAGATATACGGGATGGCCGGTATTCGTATGGGTTACACGATTTCCTCTCCGGAAGTCGCGGAGAGAATTCGAAACACAGCCATGTCGTGGAGCCCTTCAACATCCTTTGCTGCAGGCATTGGCTGCTACAATGACGAAGCCTTCCTTCAGATGTCCAAAAGCAAAGTTGTCGAAGCGCGGGAGATGGTCATGGCCACGCTCGATGAGCTCGGCCTGCCTTACCTTCCGTCACAGACGAACTTTGTTTACTTCAAGTCCGGCAAGCCCGCGAACGGCATCCAGCAAGCCATGATGGATCGGAAAATATCGGTGCGTGGACAGTACATGGATTATGCTGACTGGACTCGTGTCTCCATGGGGAGAATTGAAGATGTCGAGCGATTCTGCCTTACGTTACCGGAAGTGCTGGGGGCCTAATCCACCCGTCGGGTACCTTTCAGCCTTAGACGTGGTTCCACCAGGCAACATCAGAAAACGATCTGAGGTCCAGTTCATGGGTCCAGACGGAGCGATGCTGATGAGCGAGATGGACGTAGGTGTCTGCAATTTTCTCCGGCTGAAGCAAGCCGTCGTCCGCACCGCGTGTTTCACGGAGTTTCTGGAAGAGGTCCGGACCAAGCATTTTGCCGAGCGTATCGGGCGCGTCGACGGCACCGTCGATCAGGGCGTGGGCGATGTGTATGCCCTTTGGGGCGTATTGAGCGTTGAGCGTCTGACAGAGCATTCGGCGCCCGCCCATAGCTGCTGCGTGGGAGTGCTGGCCCGCGTTGCCCCGAACGGCGGCTGTGGCTGATGTCACGATAATTGTGCCACCGCCTCTTTCGACCATAATCGGGCATAAGGTCTTAGCGACGCGAAAGAGCCCGAAGGTTCCAAGTTTCCATCCCATTTCGAAAGCTCTGTACGTCGTGTCTTCAAGATCTCGATCGCCTATTTGCGCTCCGAGATTGTATACAACGATTTCGATTGGGCCGATGTTTGCTTCTATATGCGTTATGCGGTCTTCGATGGCATTGTCTTCAATTGCATTCATCAGGAAGCCGGTCGCTTCGCCACCTGCCGACTTGATGCCGTCGACGAGGCTTTGAAGGCCCTGCTCGTCGCTCCGGCGACAGAGAACCGAATGATAGCCCTCCGCAGCGAAGCGCGTGCCGACCGTTCCGCCGATACCGGCTCCGGCTCCAATCACAAGGCATACAGGTTTCATTGCAGTGCTCCCATTTCACATTGAAATTACACTGGCATATTTGGTTTAAAAGTAAAACTAAATTTCCGCGGTGCGAGATGCGGTTGGACGCCGATCAAGACGTCCAGGATAGATTGTCGGCTGGCTGCGAAGCATCGATACGGGCGATCGCCGCGCGATTAGCACCGGGACCCGGGATCGCGACGATGTCACCCCAAACAAGTTCCTGACCACGCGTCGAAACTGGGCGCATGGGTTTCAGGGGCTTTTTCGTTTTCCGCTCAATCAAGTGTACGGGGGCGTCCGCTTCACTGTAGATGTTCTCATTGCTCCATTGCACCATCGCTACGAAGACAGGCACGAGCGAACGACCTTTCTCAGTAAGCTGATACGCGTAGCGTGTACCATGCTCACCGATATCCTCGCGCTCAAGAAGACCCTGATCCACGAGTGAAGTAAGGCGATCAGTCAGCAAGTTACGGGCGATGCCGGTATTGCGCTGAAATTCGCTGAATCGTGTTGCGCCATAGAAGGCTTCCCTAATGATCAGAAGAGTCCAAGCATCGCCAAAGGTGTTGAGAAAGCCGGCAATCGGGCAGGTTTGAGTGTGCGGCTTCGCCATGGCGGTACCCTTTCTGTTTTGGTTGCGTTTTGCAACTTGGTGAAATATGGTTTCAAAATAGTACCATATCTAATGATGGCAAATTTTTAGCCTAGAGGAAGAGAGCATTCATGCCCGCCACCGTCGAATTCTATCATGACCTTGCTAGCCCAAACGCCTATTTGTCGAATAAGGTGCTTGGGGACATTTTGGAACGCACCGGAGCGTCTGTCGTTTACAAACCCGTTTTGCTCGGCGGTGTATTCAAAGCCACGAACAACCAAGCACCCTGGATAACCTTCGCGCCGGTGAAAGCTAAGATGGACTATAATATGATGGAGATGGACCGCTTCATCAAAAAGAACGGTCTGACCGACTACAAGTTCAACCCCCACTTTCCTCTCAATACACTGATGCTCAGCCGCGGAGCTGTCGCCGCGGAGATGAATGGTGAGCTAGAGGCGTATATCGAAGCCGGTCAGAAGCTCGTTTGGGAGCAGGGGTTGAAAATGGATGATCCCGAGGTGTTTGTCGAAGGTTTCACGGCCGAAGGTTTAGATGGAGCGAAGCTGGCTGCACAGACGCAGGATCAGGCAGTGAAAGATCAGCTGCTCGCAAATACAAATGCTGCGGTTGAACGCGGGATATTCGGTATACCGACATTTTTCGTTGGCGATGAAATGTTCTTCGGCAAGGATCGACTGCGCGATCTCGAGGAGGAGATTGTTGCGCAGTCTGCGTAATTAGCCAGTTGTCTAATTGAACTGCGGGGCGACTTTCAGATCCTTTGCCCAGCCGAGTTTCTCAAAAACGAGAAGCGTCGTGCCGTTATAATCGAAGATCCGGTTGAACAGCCCTTTGCGAGGGAGATGTAGGATGCTGCTCGGTTCATCATGGTGGTGATCGTGATAAGCCTCGCCTCCGGTTAGAAGGGCCATCGCATGGTCCGCCCATTTCGGCGTCGGCAAGTGACCCAGCACATTGATACCGAGCGTCGTGGCGTGAAACTGAATTGCGCGGCCAATCACAACAGATGCGTGGATGATACCGACAAGGATCAGTGAACCGCCAAGGCTCCATGTGATCAGGTAGGCTGCAGCGGGAATAACCAGATGGATGACGAGGGAAATCGTATTGTAGCGGCGTTCCAGCAGGGCCACGACCCGATTTTCTTTTAACCAAAGCGGCATCGAGCGTTCCATGTCTTTCGGGTCGCGCCAAAGGATCCAACCAACCCACGCCCAACGTTTTGATTCGAAGGGATTGTGCGGATCTCCAGGTTGGTCGGCGAAGCGGTGATGCTGCGAGTGATAGTTGATCCAATCTTTGATCGATCCCTGCATGGCGAGCGCACAATTGAACGCTACGATCAATTGCGCTGGCCAATTCAGCTCGCCTGCCCGGTGTTGCCAGATCCGATGGAGGGGGCCGATTCCACAATTGCAAAGAAATATGGCGAGTGCCGTTACTCCCAGCCCAAGCGGTAAGTAATACCAATGTAGAGCAACGTTTTGCAGCACAGCACCCAGAACAATCATTGTGGTTAGAAGTGCTATTCCCAGAGCTGGATAAAGAAAGGCGGAGAAGAGACTGGCGATGCTAAATGTTTTCCAGGTCTTTGGAATAGCGAGAGAGCGTGGCTGCATTGGAGCGTTCCTATGGGCTGTGAAATGACGCTGGCGTCATTTTCTCTATAGGAGCGCGCGCTGACCTACGGGGCAAGCGGAAATTGACGTAAAAATCGCCCGTACACGGAAATCTGATTGTTTGGTGTTTTTGGTTTAGTCAGCGTAGAGCATCTTCGATCCACGACCGAAGAACCACGCCACGAACTCAACAAGCGATCGGGCAATCATTGTGATAATGATTCCAAAGATCGTCTGTTCGTTGACCAGTGTTCGGAAGAGAACAGTCGCCTGCTCATTCAATGGCGGATTACGCAGGAAGCCTTCCAGGTAGTTTGTGAAATCACTCAGGCTGTTAACTGCACCGGGAAAGAACGCGAAGCCTGACAACATCAGCACAATGACCACGACGAAGGTTGCCGCGAGTTTCGCGGACGCCTTGCTAAAAAGGGTCAATAATTTCAGCATGATACTCCCCCAGGTTCTCTATGTCTCAAGACGTGGCACTATGCCGGGTGCTCCTCCGACGTGCAAATTTCAGACCCGGGACTTGCGCAGTGGACGTCACGTCTATGAGCCGTTAGCTTTGGATTGGCATTGAAGGACTCACGCCATGATCTGGATTTATAGAGCGCTGATGGTGGCGGGTGTTGCAGTGGCGATCCTGTCTGTGGCGCTTGCTGTCTTGATTGGTGTGAATTTCGACCCGGCGACCTGCGAGCAAAACTGTGATGCTCAGACACGATTTATTTTGCTATCGCCAGCCCTACTGCTCGGTGTTGTCGGTCTTATCACTTCGTTTGTCGCGAGCCGATTGACCCGTCGCGCCAAACTCCAACAGCAGGCCGATTCCAGCCGTTAGTTCAGCCCAAGGCTTTCCATGGCGAAGGATTTGGTGCCTGCATAATCTGCCTTGCCGTTCGGCGCGCGGGCCAGATCATCACGGAAGAGAACACGTTTCGGTGCCTTGTAGCGGGCGAGCGATGTTCGCACATGATCGATCAGGGCGTCTTCGGCGATCGATGATCCCGGCTCGGGCGATACAACGGCTGTTACGGCCTGGCCCCATTTGTCGTCTGGCACGCCGACGACCAGAGCGTCTCGAACGGCGGGGTGCGTTTTAAGTACTTCTTCGATTTCCTCAGGGTAGATCTTCTCGCCACCGGAATTGATGCATATGGATCCCCGGCCCATGAGTGTGAGGGTGCCATCTGACTCTACGGTGCACCAGTCTCCCGGGATGGCATATCGAACACCGTTGATGGTCTTGAATGTCTTCGCGGTCTTCTCCTCATCCTTATAGTATCCGAGAGGAACTGCGCCGCCTCTTGCAATGAAGCCTGGTTCTCCGCTTCCCGGTGCGATCTCCCGACCGTCTTCGGAGAACACCTTGCAGCTCGGACCGATGGCAAATTTTGCGGTTTGCACTTCACCCTCCGCTGTCATCACAGACATGCCGAAGCCGACGGATTCCGATGCGCCGAAGCTGTCCATCAGCGCGGCCTGCGGGAGGTGGCGAAGCAAGCCCTGTTTGACTTCCATGGACCACATGACGCCGGAGGAAACGATGCCCACGACTGAAGAAAGATCATATTTGTCCGGTGCCGCCTCCAGAGCGTTTAGCATGGGTTTGCCGAATGCGTCGCCGACAATGGCGAGATTTGTGAGTTTGTGGCGATGCACTTCGCCCCATAACTCATCGGCATCGAATTTCGATGGCGTCGGCAGGAGTGCGACAGTTCCGCCATTCAATAAAGCTCCCATGGCTGTGAAAAGACCCGTTCCATGCATCAGCGGGCAAGCCGGACATTGGCGGGTCGACGTTCCGTGTTCCAGCGCGGCGGAGACATAATCATCCATGGAGGCTGGTACAAAGCCGAATATCGTCTCCAGAGCGGACGCGTTGGCGTCGCGCCAGATCTGGTGGGTCCACATGACGCCCTTGGGCATGCCTGTTGTTCCGCCGGTGTAGAGGAAGAGCATGTCCTCGCCCGATCGCTGCATTTCCAGTCTGGCACCGTTTCCCGATGTGGCAAGCGCACCGTAGTGGTGTACGCCGTTCGGCAATTCGTTGCCCGAACCTGCCTCTATCCACGCTTTCACTTTCGGCAGGCGATGGCGAATTCGCTCGACCGTATCGCGGAATTCTTCGCCATAAATGACGAGGGTCGAATCGGAATTGTCGAAAATGTAGATCAGTTCGTCGTCGACGTATCTGTAGTTGACATTGACGTGGGTGAGGCGCGCTTTCCAGCAGGCCGCCAAACCCTCCATGTATTCGGGACGGTTGCGTAGATAGAAGCCAATCTTGTCGCCCACATTTGCGCCGAGTTCGATAAAGTTCCGCGCGAGATTGTTCGAGCGCTCGGTCAGCTCGGGCCAGCTGAGGCTTCGATCGCCCTGGATCAGAGCGGTGTTGTCCGGCCCCAATGCTTCTCCGAGAGCATCCAGCATGTCGCCAAAATTCCAGATCGCTGTCTGCATGGTTTCCTACCCTTTTTGTGTATTACCGGCAGCAAAACGCAGAAGTCCGCCACACGCAATATGTTGCGGTAATGCATCGGCTGAAAAAAGGAATCAGGCGCGCAGCGATTCGAACTTGTGCAGCGCACACTTTCTGACTAGCGACCTAAGTGTGGTGTAGAGTTTAGTGACATTCGATGAGCGCCGTGTGGCCCCGCAGCCACACTGAATATCGGATGTAGTATTTTCGAAAATTGTTTCTTAGCCGTCACGAAAGTTTCGCATCCACGAAATAGACGGGCGGTACTGGCGCTAGGGGTGCCGGGGTGATGAAAAAGGGA
>JBCCIW010000044.1:0-16566 GCA_039028055.1 Pseudomonadota bacterium
GATGCTGTTGTTGGAATTGATCCTGCAATCGCAGAGATCTTGAGCGGACTCTCGACTCTGGCCCTTGGCAGACGGGATGAGATTATACCACTCTTCGACAATGAGCCAGAAATTTTCCAATCGGCAGCCACAGCGCTTTTTTCGGGTCAAACATCTATCATTAACCTGCAAGCCGACCGAGGTGTTATACAACAACGCGTTGAACGGGAACAGCAAAGTCTCGACGTAGAGGAAACTATACTTGTCCAGACGCTGAACAATCTCACAGCGCGAGACCAGTTCGAAGCGGCGTCAGAACTTCAAGAACTACAAGTTAACTTGGAGGCCGCGTTCCTCATCACGTCGCGACTGGCAAATCTGTCGATCCTGAACTTTGTGAGATAGAACATATGTTACGCATACTGATCTGTCTAAACTTGGCCCTTTTGGCACTAAACTGCTTTTCAAACTTTGCCGAAGGGCAAACGCGTATTCGCGACATTGTTGACGTTGAAGGTGTCCGGGAAAACGATCTCGTCGGTTATGGTATTGTTGTCGGCCTAAATGGCACAGGAGATTCGGTCCGTAATTCGCCGTTTACCGAAGATACGCTTGCTCAAATGCTGGAGCGCCTTGGGGTCAATGTACAAGGCGAGCAAATTAGACCTAACAATGTAGCAGCTGTCCTTATCACGGGATCTCTTCCACCATTCGCCCGGGCGGGCTCACGCATGGACGTGTCTGTCGCCTCAATCGGTGACGCCTCTAGCCTTGAAGGTGGAACCTTGATTCTGACCCCCTTAAAGGCGGCAGACAATCAGATTTATGCCGTTGCCCAAGGTAGCATTATTGTCAGTGGAATAGACGTTCAAGCGGCAGGAGCGCGTCAAAGCGAAGGGACACCAACGACTGGAGCTATCCCTAGCGGTGCGCGAATTGAACGAGAGATTGGTTATGAATTCAACGAAAATTTGACTATTTCACTTGCGCTTCGCGCTCCCGATTTTACGACAGCTGCGAGAATTGAAGATACGATAAACGCGTCGCTAGGCACCGGCATTGCCGCTGTCAGAGACCCTGGAACAGTTCAGCTTGACCTGTCGGCCTTTCAGCGATCCCCCGCCAGGATTTTGGCTGAGATTGAAAACCTACCGATCACGGTTGCAACACCAGCAAAGATCGTAATCGATGAGAAATCTGGCACAATCGTCTTCAGCGAAGATGTGATAATTTCCCGAGTCGCCATTGCGCAGGGGAATATATCGATCACTGTTCGAGAGGCGCCCCTCGTCTCACAGCCGAACCCTTTCGCGCCTGGAGAGACAGTCATTCTTCCGAATTCTGACATTCAAGTCGGGCAAACTCGTGACGGGCAGATTGCCATCTTGCAAGAAAACACGGCTTTGTCCGACCTCATCACAGGCCTGAACGCCCTCGGCGTTACGCCCCAGGAAATGGCTGATATCATTCGTTCAATGAGCGCAGCCGGCGCTATTCATGCAGACCTTGTTATCCGATAATATTCAGCTTACAGCATGAATTACAGGCTCTTCAGATCTGCCCTGAAGATCGATGCGATCAACACTAATCGAGATCGATCGCCCCCTGTCGTCTTAACTCCATAAGCTGGGTCAGAAAATTCTTGTGTTCGTCTTCAATCTCCTCCGGTGAGAGATCGGCAAATTCCTGAAGTTCGGCGCGCACATTTCCTGCTAGTCGAGATGAGATATTGCTCAGTATAAAGTCTGCAACGGGTTCATATTTTCCTTTGAGCGAAGCGGCCAAGCGGGTGAGCGAAGGAAAATCTATATCTCGAGTAACAATTGGCACGGCTTTCCGCGGTAACATATCAGGTAATTTCTCTATCGAGAAAATAGATTTTTGGATGCCTTCCAACTTACCCTCATAATCTGCTTCGAGGAAGCTTATAATGGTTGCTCGACGTTCTGCTTTAATTAGGCTTAATATTTCTCCGAGCTCGTCTAAGTGTTCGGTCTTCTCCTCTCCGCCCGTCTCTTGCACATTGAGAAATTCTAACTCTACTGTTTTCGCGAGAATGGCGTTAACTTCTTCGTCGCACTCGTCAGGTTCAACGAGGAAGCTCACCAGAGGTTTCAGCTTGTCCTCCTTGAGCCTTGAGATCAAATCAGAAGCGATTTCCGTCGGCAGGCGTCGTAATATCATGGAGATGAGATTAGGCGATAGTCGGTCCAGATAGGTTACAATCTCAGCTGGTTCTCTTTTTGCTAGGCGGCCCCATGTATCCAGGTCGTCAGTGAGGGGAATTTCCTCTGTCGTATCGTCTCCGGCGGTTGCTACCGTTGCGAAGTTGGACAAGCTATCTTTCTCTTCTTGTCGTGCACAGACAATCGAAGGAACCAAGTCAAGAATTTCCCGGCGTCCAGCATCGTAATCATCGGAGGACGATTTCATCTGCTCCAGGAATTCCATGACAACTGAAAGAAGGTCGTTTTTGTTTAGACGGGATATGCGCTCCAGTGCTTCTGATATGTCGTTGAGCTCATGGTCCTTTAGTTTATCCATTACAGGTCGCGCCATGTCTTCGCCGAGCATGGCGGCAACGATCGCAACCCTCTCAGCGGCTGATAGCTTCGATGACACTTGCCGCGCGATGGAGAGCCTACTTGCTGATTCGGCACTTTTCTCGGCGGTGTTCTGTTCGCTTGCTATCGGCACAACGTTCGACTTTGGGTCAACAGCCATTATGCATATCCTGTGAGCACGGCCTCAGAGATGCGAAGCCAACCATCAGCAAGCACAAAAAAGCCGAGTTTAAATGGCAGCGATACGACAGTTGGTGGCACCATCATCATGCCGACAGCCATGAGAATGGAAGCGACGACGAGGTCAATAATCATGAAAGGTAGAAAAATAACAAAGCCTATTTGAAAGGCGTGCTTTATCTCTGACAACATAAACGAGGTTGCTAACAAAGAGAAGGTCGGCTCTTCACCGGCAGCTAATGGACGTCCAACAGCATCGGCAAGTACTGCAATCGTTTCAGGCTCTACCCGTCCAAGCATAAAATTGCGGAATGGCGACACGGTCGCTGACCAGGCTTCCGCCTCTTTAATCGCACCTTCCATATACGGCGATAGGCCTAACACCCAGGCGTCACTAATAACAGGTTCCATGACAAAAAATGTCAGAAAAATCGCGAGCGCCATGATCATCATATTGGGTGGTGCCTGTTGCACGCCGATGGCCTGGCGCATAATAGAGAATACGATGACAAGAAAAGGCAGGCAGGTCACCATCATAGCGATCCCGGGCGCGAGACTGAGGAGCGTCACTACAACGAAGAGCTGAATGATCGTGGCGCTTATTCCGCCAGTTTCGTCTCCTGCTAAGGCGTCACCGAGATCGGGCAAAATCTCCTGTGCTTGGCTCTGACCAGACGCCAAGGCGACCAGGAAAAACATTGCCATTAAGCGAGCTGTCATCGTGCCAATGATCTCCGATCGGCGCTCAGCCATTGGAAAGCTCTCCGATTTCAGTCAACTTCAGAGCGAGTACCCCGTCGTCTAGTTCAATGAGGTCTCCCCGCGCTATAACCCGATCCTCTACAGTTAGATCGACAGGGTCATCGATTTTCGCAGAGAGCGCTATGACCGAATCTGCCTGCAAATCCAGCAAGTCCGATATGCGCATTTTTTTCTGACCGATGGAAATCGTCGCCGTCACAGCCACATCGTAGATTGATCGGCGGTGTTGATTCTCAAGGCTGTTATCTCGCCGTTCCTCTTTTTCGGCGTCAATGTCTGCTTCCAGATCGATCGCGGTATTGTGGTCCATATACTATTTCCTCAGCTCATTTATCGGCCACGGCCATTGCCTGGAGACAGCGATCCAAGAAAGCGTCGTAATTGGTGCTGGCTCCCCCTTTTTCCCAGTAAATGTCGACACTGGATGTTGTAATGTCATCGCCCGCCATGAGCTTGCAATTTCCCGGCACACCGCCGTTTCTGGCCAGACTTTCTTTTATTGCGTCTATCAGAAAGGGGGCTGTTTTAATGATGACATTCGGCTGGTTGACCGGCACGATATCTGCAATGTGGCGAGCAACCTCTTCTGCAAGGAACATATCGGCAAGCTTCGGAAAGGCTTGCTGGACAAAGTGCAGAATAGCACTTGTCGCCTGTTCGTGCACAGATCTTTCTACACTCTCCAAGCTATAGGTCAGGCGATCAAGGGTGGTTTGTAGATGTGCTGTCTGTTTCTCGTCCATAGATGGCCCGTTGAAAATCTCCTGCTCATCGATGCATTCTTTAGGAACCTCTAGCTTCTCCTCAGCTAAATGGTCATCGGACAGCCCCTCATCTGATGACTGCACCTCAAAGGAAGTTTGATCCTCCTCAGTGTCGATCGGACATGCTTGGAGATCGGACTCATCCGCGACATCGAATCTTGGCAACAAAGCTCTAAGTTGCTCACTCATTGACGGCAACTTTCCGCTCGTCGTTCAACCAGTCTTGCAGAACTGCCGCAGCCTGATCTTCCCGATCTCGCGTATAATTCTTCAAAAACTCAAAGGGTTCGGTTGCGAGCGCTTCGTCTAAAGTGTCGTCATCCTGAGATCGATCTTTCTCGCTTTTTCCCTGAGCCGTTGATCCCGGCGACAGGACGGGCCGTATGACACCAAATCCCAGCGCGAGAACGACAACAAGCAATAAAACAGCTTGTAGAGCCTGCCACATATGGCGCTCAAATAATCGTTCGATCAGGCCAGGAGAGGATTGCAGATCTTGATCGAGAGCGGGCTCCGAAAACGGCATCATCTCTACGGTCACGCTATCTCCCCGGCCAGGATCAAGCCCTGCTGCGCTGGAAATCAACTCCTGAAACTCGGTCGCGAGCAACTCTAGCTGCTGGGCGGCATCGGCGGTCGCAGCATCTATGTTCAGTGCCTTTTCATTGACGAGCACCGCGATCGACATTCGGCGAACCTCCCCCGGCAGGCGCTGAGTTTCTGTCCGCACCTCATTCAATTCATAAGCGATCGTCTCTGATGAGTTTTTTCTGGAGCTCGACCGGGTTCCGCCCTGTCCGCCTTCGACAGGAAGATTACTGGCAACGGTAAGGGCACCGGGTTGACCACTGCCCGCGCTAGTGTCGTTCATGTCACTGGTTGTTCTTTGACGAACAACTCGAGACTCCGGATCGAACCGAACCTCGGATATCCGTTCAACGTCACGGGTCACATCGACCGATACCGAGACGCGAACATTTCCAGACCCGACGCGCGCTTCTAGCAACTGAGCTACCTTTACCTCCACCGCTGATGCCATGTCTTCTGCGGCAAGACGTGGGGAGGGTGTGTCACCGGCATTTGGTCCTGCGATAATCCCTTTGTCAGAATCGATGACGGCCACGTCGTCCGGGTTCAAACCAGCGACGGCGAGCGCGACGAGAAACTGGATCGCCTCTGCCTGACCTTGGGAGAGATCTCTTACGGTGGAGAGAGTAACTGAAGCGGTTGGAGCGGTGCTAGACCGCGCGAATCCTGTTCGAAGATTTGCGCCGATGTGCACGCGCGCAGCGTCTACGCCAGGTATAGCAAGAATGGTTCGGGTAAGTTCTCCTTCTTTTGCGCGCCAATAGGAGGCTTTGTACATTTCCGAGGTGACTGAAAAGCCGTTGACGTTGTCGAGAAGTTCATAGCCTTGGACACTTTGCCTTGGCAGGCCGTCCTGGGCGAGCGTAAACCGAACTTCGTCGCGCAATTCATGGGGTACAAAAATAGACCCATCCATGATTTCATAAGGAATATTACCTTGATCCAGGGCTTGTATAATTTCACCGGCCTTACGCGGTTCGAGGCCAGCGTACAGCAACGTGAAGGGATCCTTCAGAGCGCCTCGAAACAGAAACGACATTGCAAGGACAACACTTATGACAGCCCCCCCAAGGATAAGCTGACGCTGAAGAGGCAAACGACGAAGCGTTTCAAGGAACCTCATTTCACTCATACCTTTCTTGAAAAGACCCACCGGGTCCAAGCGCTAATTTTGGGGAGAAAAACATTAATTCTTCCTTTACCGTAAAGTGATCTATCACCTTTGAGTTGTAAGGCGTGAAGGGCTGAAGGTGGAAGACAAAGATCCCCAACAAAGCAATGCTAAGCCTCCTAAGAAGGGTGGTCCGTTTGGCTTTATCGCGCTTGCGCTTGCCGCAATGGTGAGTTCATTTGGATGGAATTATTTCAGCGCTGAGCAGCCAATCGGCACGGATGGCGATTGCCCCGTCGCTCCCCTAGCGGCGACATACATTGGGGAGCCAGAACCGACTGATTACTCCTATACCTCCTTACCAGAGATATTAATCACCATTGGCTCTACACCGGCAGAACGCTATCTGAAAATGACACTAGCGGTTGCGACTCCGGAAGATAAGGCAAAGGCCGTCAAGGAAGCTGAAATCGTCCTAGCTGATGCGTTCAATACGTATTTGCGGTCCATAGAAATCGCAGATTTCGAGAACCCAATCTTCTACAATCAGATGCGAGACGAACTCGCGTGGAGATCTGAGCTCGTGCTTGGCTCGTCTGTGTCTAAGGGTGTTTTGATCACAGAGTTTCTGTTGAGGTAGCAATGACAACAGCTATCGCAGATATTGCTATCGCTCTGACGTCATTCGCAGCTTGCGTTTATTGCTATGTCTTGGGTCGTCGACTTAAGTCACTCCAGAATACAAAGGACGGCATCGGTGCGGCCGTGCTGGCGTTTACCAAATCCGCTGATGCAATGTCGGAAACGACTAAGCAGACCGGCGAACAAGCACAAATAATAGCCAAGCGTCTGACGAATCTCTTGGCCGAAGCAGAGCAGACCTGCGCGAGGGTGGAAGATCTTACGTTGGATATGGGAAGGCGCCACAAACGCGCTGCGAATGAAGTAACCGAGAAACAAGCAGCGCTCGAAGAAAATATGCAAAAGACTCTGAAGGACTATCATTCTCAGATAATCGCGCTCGGTACAGTAGCTAAGGAACTCAAGACAGCCCTAAAGCCTCAGATCACAAAAAAAGCCGCATTTCGCGAAACGCCCAGAACCTCAGCAAGCGATAAACTCCTCCAATCACTTACCAGTATAGATAAGAAGGTCGGGTCAAAATGACTAAGGTTAAATCATCAAATTCACACGTGCTTCTAACGCTTGGAACGCTTTTTACCTTGAGCAATGCTGGTAAATTTCTACCGGACGATATTGCTATCGCTCAAGAACAAATCACTCCAACTATTACCGCAAACATCGAAAAGGAATCGGCAGAGAATGACGTTGAGCCAGATGCGAATCCAATTGACACAAGGGTCCGAAATTTATCGATGGCAATGCCCGCCGAGTCAGACCAAAAATGTTTTACTGGAGCGATGGCTGCCGCCCTAGCCGATGACTACTGGTTGTTCGAAACAGAGAAGGAACAGCTTCGGGATGATCAATTCGATTTACGGGCTCGGGAAAATCAACTCGAAGCTCGCATGGGAGAGCTTGAAGCACTTCAAGGTTTACTGGAGGAACGGTGGTCTTTAATGCAAACGACTGCCAATGAAGATGTGAAGCACCTTTCGGAAATGTATGAATCTATGAAGCCAGACCAGGCTGCATTGATTTTTGATCAAATGGATCCGCTGTTCGCAGCGGGATTCCTTCGCCAGATCTCAAGCGAGCAGGCTGGCTTAATCTTAGCCAACATGGATGCTGGCAAAGCCTACGAGGTCAGCCTGAGCCTGAGCAACTTGAACACCGATATACGCAACGACTAGTTGCAACACTAATAAAAGATATAACTTCTAACCTCGGCAGAATGCTCTTCCTCTAAGTGTTATTTGATATTCCCTTCGGAAATTTGCTATGATCTATAATCGTTTTGATCAACAGTGGCAGACGTCGAAGACCCCATGACCGTTACAAAAAAGCGCTCGAATGCCCCTACCGACCTTGACTTACAAGTTAGCGCGCGAGTAAGGAGTTTGCGTGTGAGAAGCGGGCTCCGCCAAAGCGACGTCGCCGAAGCGCTTGGTATCGTTCACCAGCAATATAATAAGTACGAAAACGGTCACAATCGAATAACGGCTGGAATGCTAATCCAATTGGCTAACATCCTGGATTGCAAAACCTCCGACCTATTCCCACCTAGACTTAGAGGCAGCGAAGAGTTGGAAACGGCAATGAAGATCGATTTAGTTCGTCAAGAACTGATCGATTTTATTATAAATTGCACCGATGAGAAACGCTTAGCTGCACTACAACACCTTCTTTTCGACTGACGGCAACGCAGGGCCGCCGACTCATTCCAAACTGCCTTACCAAAGAATTGACGAAAACGGATTCGAGGCGTGAACTCCGATACATTTTTTTATATACTTTCGAAGTGCGAATTTAGACTCTAACTCAATAAGCGCCAATGTCTGCTTAAAACCTTCCAGTAAAACCGCCGCATCAGACAGACATGTATTCCAATCGGTGAACATTATTCTGACAATTTTTGTGTGCTTGTGCAGATATTATACCAGTGTGCCCATGAACAACAAGGACACACAGGCTAAGCCGCGGAGTTGTCAGAGGGACATGATGGGCCTTGTAACAACGTTGGCGAACTCTCTCGCTCTAGGAGAAATAAGATAATATTTTATAAAGTGGAATACATATTTCGTATGACTTCCAAAAGCGCTATTGCACAATTTGCTTCTCTTTAATGCGGCGGATACTTATTGAAACCCGATCAGCCCGACCAATACTACACTATTGAAAAGGCCAAGGTAGACGTTTTATGCGGAAGGACACCTACCTCACGAAGTTCGGGATTTATCTCTGCATTTTAATAGCGGTTAGGGGCCATGTATTTCCCTTATGTAACGTGCGCATACCGACAAAATATAACTGCGGATCAGGGAATAAGGTTAACATTTGGGAGCAAGTATCGCCGATTGCCGCCTAAATACATAGGTAGTTTACTTAAGAACTAGCTATAATGAATAAGCGAATTTATATTTTCGATAAGTCGGATTGCTGATTCACACGTTTCTCATGGCGCGCAATGCGGTTGAGTAGTAGAGTATTTTTGTGCAGAACTGGTTTAATGATGATAAAAGGCTCTTGAATATTTCTCTTTATCTATTCTATATTTTTGAATGTGATTGTCTTTCTGCAGTATTTCTGCAATTGTTAGTTTGTCAAATCCGTAGCCAACCACAGCAGATACTTCACGAGTTATGAAATCCATTGCTTCATCGTCAAGCGATCGAGACTGACCAGAAATACTCGGAACCGCAGAATTCAATTCATAGTATAAAGGGCCGCACTCGGCTTCCCACCAATGTATCAGTGGCATCATTGTACAAAACAGTGTATATTCGATTTCATGCATTCTGAGGCGAATTAACGCGCGGTCTATCGTTTTATTTGTTATTTTTCCGAAAAATAAAAGCTCAAATTCATTTATCGCCTCAGATGATACACGCAGTAGTTCCCTGTAGGTGTCGCCTATGTCAGTAGACCGACTATATATCTGACAGGCCAGTTTCCGAGATTTGTCGAAATTCATGATAGTGTGCTAGTTTACCGAGTAACGAAATTCGAAAGTTAAAAGCCGCCATTGTTTAGAACATCAACGATCCTCTTTATCGATACCATGTAAGCTGCTGTGCGCAGATCAGTATCATCAGCTTGTCGATCTCTCATTTCTCGGATTGCGTTGTAAGCAATTCGCATTGTGTCATCTAACCCGGAACGAACGAGGTCAATTTCTGCGGATCCCCTTACAATTTTGTCCCGAGCTGTTGATGTAAGTTTCGTTGGGAGCACTGCTTCGAGCTGCGCCAGAATCGCTGCGTTTCGCGCCTCTTCCTCCCGCCTTTGCATGCGCCCAAAACGCATATGTGATAGATTTTTCACCCACTCAAAATATGAGACGGTGACACCGCCAGCGTTTGCATACAAGTCTGGAATGACCGTGTGGCCACGCTGTATGAGAATTTCATCTGCGTCGGCCGAAATCGGCCCATTCGCGGCTTCTATTATCAAGGGTGCTTTTACTCGTGTGGCATTATCTCGGGTTATTACGCTTTCCAACGCGGCTGGTATCAACACATCGCATTCAATCTCAAGCCCAGCCAGCCAATTATCTGAATAAAACCCACCTGAAAATGACGCCAGTGTTTCCCCTAAGAGGAGATGATCTTTCAGCGCGTCGACGTCTACACCTTGTTCATTATGGATAACGCCGTCACGCTCAATAATTGTTGTAATTTTCGCCCCATCCTCCTCCGTCAGAAACTTCGCCGCGTGATAGCCTACATTTCCTAACCCCTGAACGGTGATCCGTTTACCCTCGAGATCACCTTCGAGTCGTGCTTTAGCGACATCATCGCAATGCCTGAAAAATTCCCGCAACGCATATTGCACGCCCCGGCCTGTAGCCTCGGGACGCCCTGCAATTCCACCAGCATTTAGTGGTTTCCCAGTGACACAAGCACGCGCATTAATGTCAGTAGGGTTTTGGCGTTGGTATTCATGTGCAATCCACGCCATCTCTCGGGGACCAGTGCCCATGTCTGGTGCTGGAACATTCTGCGCCGGGTTGATCAGGTCGCGTTTAGTCAATTCGTAAGCAAAGCGTCGAGTAATTTTTTCGAGTTCATCCTCGCTCCACTCATTGGGGTCAATGACGAGCCCTCCCTTTGATCCCCCAAAAGGCACCTCAACCAGAGCGCATTTAAATGTCATCAATGCCGCAAGGGCTTCTACTTCTTCCTTATTCACGCCGAGGTCAAAACGTATTCCCCCCTTTGCCGGCTCTATATGCTCCGAGTGAACTGACCGGTAGCCGCGAAATGACTGAATTTTATTACGCAGTTTCAGATGAAAGTTCACTTCATAAGTTGAGTTGCAGGCTCGAACTGCCGCAATGACGTCATCCGTGAGCCCCAGCTTAACCGCCGCGCGATCGAACATAAAATTGACGCTATCCAGGAAACCACAAGCCGCTGGCGTCATCTGCTGATAGTTCATCACGCACCCCAATATCTTAAAGCAATATGGGGAGAATGTAGTTAATAGGTTACGGATTCGTTTTAGTATCGATAATTTTCCAAAAATCTAATATTAGATCGAAAATATATGATTCCACGCGACTTCAAGCAGTTAGATTCCAAGGATGTTTATTATAGAAGCGAACTGGTCCAGTTCTGCTTAATTTATCTACCGATCTGGTTTATTAGCCCATTGATCCTGCTCGACAAGAATTGCGGAAAATCAAATTTTTTATTTGGGAAGGTTACTCTTCGGCATAAAGCTTCTAAGAGCGGCAGTTCGACCAGGGTATTCATCGAGACGATTTAGTCACAAACTAAATTATCATTAACCTTATTCACCCCAGTTGTCGGTGTCGATACAATAGCAAATGGTGATTCCCCTACGGGACCCGTAGAAAGTGGATTATTGTCAATGATTTCTTATCCGCAACCGCGATTTGAGCAACAGAGAAGCGAAGTACTGCAACGATTTAACATCTTTTCGAACGCGGGTTCTGCCGAAGCGAACCAAACAGCGAATATTGTAAGGCTTGCCTTTGACGTACCAATGGTTTTGGTCAGTCTGAATCAGAGATACCGAAGCTGGTTCTCCGCGCGCGCAGGTATTGCACCCGGTACCGAAGGTGCAATTGAGGACTTCTGTTCGCTCGGACAACTCAGCAGAACTTCTTTTGTTGTAGCGGACGCCGCCCGCGAGCACTATTTCGCCGATCAGCCGGTGGTCCAGGGCAAACCTGGAATTCGCTTCTTCGCTGGTGCGCCCCTTCTCAACTCCGTCGGGCAGAGATTTGGCACGTTGTGCCTTATGGACACCAAACCCCGCTCCTTTGCAGAGCGCGAAGTTACTCTTCTGACCGGAATGGCAATTATGATAAGCAATGAGATTTGTCTTCGCAGCGCGGGAAGGTACGCAGTTCAGGACTTAGTTGAAGCTGAACAGGACCGTTGTGACCTCTACAATCTGGCAACAACAGATGAGCTGACCGATGCGTTGAACCGTAGATCCTTCTTCTACCTCTCGAAACGAGAAATCAGACGGTGCAAGCGCCAGCATTCACCCATTTCAGTAATAATGCTCGATATTGATCATTTTAAACGAGTGAACGATGTTCACGGTCATGCGGTTGGTGACGACGTGATTGCAAAGCTTGCTAAAGTTGTTTCGAGTCTAATCAGAGATCATGACATATTTGGCCGTCTTGGGGGGGAAGAGTTTGGACTGGTATTGCCGGACACGACCTTGCATGCCGCAATCTCGATCGCTGAGCGAATTCGCAATGCAGCTGCGGCGCTACTTTTAAGTACAGACGCGGGCACACTTAAAATCACCATAAGCTTAGGTGTCGACGAGTACGGTTCGAATGACTCTGGTATCGAGGAAGCACTGGATCGCGCAGACCAAGCTCTCTATCGAGCCAAGCGAAATGGACGTAACCGCGTTGAATTCGCGATACCTAGTGTATCGGCGGCAAGCTGCAGGTCCGACGACACTCTACAAGTGTAAGGTCAAATTCGGTGGTATGAGTGTGTTTGATGCAAGTTAGCTGAGGACGATTGAGACAGAGAACGCCGGGCGGGAGCCACTTCTTACCGAGTAGATGCTAGAAGCCGACGCTGTACAACCAAGTTCATCGAATGATAACCCTTGGAAGACATACTACCCCAGATAGTACACTTGACCACCAATCATTTACTATCTTTCACTCTGATACTTGGCCCGGGTCATGCATTTGGCCCGGGTCCTTCTCCTATTAACAAGTGCTAACCCAATACAAGTAGAATTGTCGACGGAAAATCGCTTCAAGTTGGTTACGCTCTACCCCAAGCTCGAGCGCCAGCGCTGTTGGACTAAACCCAAAAGGTCTTATTTCATCGCAAGTCATGAAGCTCTTGGTGGTGATGGGATTGCTCGACTAAGGGAAGGCAACTGTTATACATAGGTTTTTTGAATATGTTTCGGTTCCCGCATCGATGTTCGTCCACTAAGAGGAAGGTGTGCGGAGCACCTCCAAAGTTGCGAAAAGAAGCATTGATTCCACCAGATTACTTAAATACCGTCGAAGCGTAACACGTGAGTCTACAATCTGACCACTTGAGCAAAAGCTCCTGGATAAGGACCTAAGTTTTTGGCTCTTAATAAAGCGAAATTGACAGCATTTTGACTGTCTAGGGATGTCAAGAATAAGCAATCAGAAATAGTACATTAACCAATTATACTGATACGGGTTGAATGTTCTTTCGAGTCTTGATCGTTGTTGCGGCGACATGGATCGTCGCATTTCATCACGCCTATGCACAGACCGTCGATGATGCAATTGAGGCGGCACTGCTTCACAACCCGCAAATAGATATCAGCGCGGCCGAAACTGACGGTGCGCGAGCGGAAAGATTTGGGGCCGTCGGACAATTATTGCCGTCTATCTCAGCAACCGTTACCGCAAGCAGCGATGATTTGCGCAGCGACGAACTAGAGCGCTTGCTTCGGGAAGACGGTATTAGTTATTCTTTAGCCTTTTCCCAACCCGTGTTCCAAGGTGGGACAGCTTATCACGGCCTACGGGAAGCTAATTCCTCCACAAGTGCTCAAATCTGGCTAGAAGAAGAAAGTCGGCAACTTGTGGCCGAGGCCGCAGCAATCGCACATGCTGAGTTGACGCGAGATCGTGAAATCGTCTTCCACCGAGCACGCAGCCTGGACCTATTGCTGCAGCAGGTAGAGTTCACAGACCGTCGCAGAGAAGCAGGGGCGGATAACTTAATTGCCGTTTCACAAGCCAGGTCTCGCATGGAGCAGGAAAGGGCTGAATTAGTTCGAGCCGAAGCGCAATTAGTAGTATCTGAAGCAAATTATATTCGGCAAACGGGCGAGCAGCCTCCGCCTTCTCTGGAACCGGATACCGCACGCATCAAGGATGAGATTATCAGTTCGGCAGATGGGATCGCGCAAGCCTTGAAACTTAACCCAGGCCTGTTGGCGAGAGATGACTTAGTCAACGCGGCGCGCCACGGCAAAAGAGCAGCTCAAGGACAATTGGCGCCAAGATTGTCTCTCGATGGTCAATATAGGATTTATGACTTTAGTGATTCAGCGCTGGCACCTTCTGCGAGCAACCAACCAAATGAATTTCAACTCGTCGCCCGCCTAAGCGTTCCGCTCTTTCAAAATGGACAGAACTACTCAGGGGTCAAGGCGGCTCGAGCCAGGCTAGCTCGAGAAGATGCCGCTCGCCGCGACGCGCGACTTCGAATTGAAGAGGCCGTAACAGCTAATTGGAATATTTTGCAGTCCGCGCTTTTGGCAATTGAAGCGGCTGAAGCTGCCGTTCAGGCGAGCGAGATCGTCGTAGAAGGGCAACAAGCTGAATATCGGTCTGGCACCACGAACATTCAGGACGTTTTGGATGGCCAGCGCGACTTAGTGTTCGCACGGATAAGCTTATCGCAGGCGGAATTCGACTATCGACGCGCCCGATACAGCCTCTTGGCGATAATCAGCCAGTTGGTTGCCGCAGAAGAGTAGACGCGGAGCCGGGCAACCCTGCATCCGCATCACGTATTTAAAAGCCGATTTGTTCAACATTCGAAAAGTCGATCGTTTCGCCATTGTCGAGCTGTACATAGCCAGACGCATCGTCTGACAGTTCTAAGCTATCTGCTTGCTCGCTGACGATTTCACCTTCGGTGAGCACGACCGTCCAGTCTTCGCCATATACCGCATCATCGCCAAGTGCATTCGACAAGTCGATTGTATCGGTCCACCCGCCTCCCCCATCGAATGAGTCAGAGCCGCTATCATCGTTATACATATAGGTGTCGTCGCCCGCGCCGCCGAAGACCTGATCATCGCCAGAGGTGCCAGACAGAACATCATCACTTGCGGTCCCGACGATTGTTTCGCCCGCCGCTTCGGATCCGCCGACAAGCGAGGCCTCGTTTTGCAGGGTCAAATCATTGTCAGAAACAAGATCCGAAACGACATTGTCGACCGCTTCATCCATCTGCCAATTGGTGACCAGTCCGTCTTGTTGGACGTCACCAGCGGCATTGTCAGCAATCGCCTCATCTGAGAGCGCTTCATCATAGATACGAACTTCAGCAATCTGCCCTTCGAAGATTTGACCAGAGTCAAATCCCCCGCCGACACTATCTTGTTCTTGACCGAGGACAATTGTGCCATTTGACGGAAGTTCGGAGATGCTGATGGCTGAACTATATTCTCGCTCGCCATCGACATAGAGACTGAGATCGCGCGTGCCTTGATCCCAAGCGAACGACACGGTGTGTTGTTCGCCATCGAATAGATCAGCATTAGAAATCCCTGTTGAGAATTTCTGACCGCCCAGGAATAGGCTGAGTTCACCGGCATTGGATTCAGCCCAAAGTAGGGCGTCATTGCCCCATCTGCCGCCACCCGCATAAGAGAATAGCGGCGTACCGCGACCAGACGGCATCGCATCGGCCGTGAAAGTGACTTCAACTGTTATCGCATCAGTCGGAAAATCGCTGACACTTGCTGAGATGGCAACATCATCGCTGCCACCATCTTGGTTCAGGCTAAGCGACGCATCTACGGCATCATCGACGTCTGCCACATTGATGGTGAAGCTCTCCGTCGTTTCCAGCCCGCCGCTATCTATCGCCGTGACCGTTACGTCGACGCTTTGCTCCGTTTCATAATCGAGACTTTGACCGTCTGCGAGACGAAGCTCGCTATCGACAACTTCGAACCGGTCGTCAGAGACAGAAAAAGAAACCGTGTCTCCGGCATCGGGATCCGTCGCAGACAAAGTGCCCACGCTCGCGCCTTCGACATTCTCGACCAGCATCATCGGCGTCTCGATCAGCGAGATATTGTCCAGATGCGCGCCGAGGCTGTCATTCTGATCTTCAAGTTCGCGGAATTCGAGCACATCTTCGCCGCTTGTGCCGACGACATCAAACGTGACGGTCTCCCAATCGGTTGATCCAGGATCGACGACATCAACCAATTCGCCGTTCCAATAGATTTCAACCGAATCCGTATCGGCACCATCTCTGGAGCGAACATCGAGGGAAAGCGTATAGACTTTGCCGGGTTCTGTTTGGACGCTCTGCGAGATCGCATCCGCCGCATTGGTATAATCCAGCTCGAGAGATTGGCTCCCTTCAGAGGCCGCATTCCCCCAAAGATTATCCCAAACTTCGATCCCGTTGGCAGAATCCCAGTTGCCGCTTTGATCTTCACCAAAGCCGCCCCAACCACCGCTGCGCACTGATTGCTCTTCAAAGCTACCGCCAGTAATGAGATTGTCGGTGCTGCTCTCAAGAGCAATATCCACCGGCGCTTCGTTGACATCGTTCACGTCAATTATGAACGCTTCTTGCGTGCTTAATCCATCAGCATCAGTCGCTGCGACGGTCACTTCAATATTGGCCGCGTCTTCATGGTTGAGCTCGACCCCATCAGCGAGGCGCAGCTCTCCATCGACGACTTCAAACCGGTCATCAGAGACGGTGTAAGTGACGCTGTCACCGGCATCTGGATCAAACGAAGA
>JBCCIW010000045.1:0-16317 GCA_039028055.1 Pseudomonadota bacterium
CTTCAGGAGGCAGATAAAGCTCGTGCTCTTCGGTTACGCCAAATGCCTCGTACCATTCATCTAGGTTCCGTACGACGCCATTGACCCTGTATCGAGGCGGGGAGTGGGGTCCGCGGATCAGCTGTTGGCGAAGCGCTTCTTGCCGATACATGTTTCGCCAGACTTGCGCCCAGGCCATGAAGAAGCGCTGGTCACCCGTCAGCCCGGCGAGCATAGGTGGCTGTTCTTCGTCGCTGATCTCGCCATCGCCATCCGCATCAAGACTGATCTTGTAGGCGCGGTAGGCCATTGAGAGTCCGCCGAGATCGCCGATATTTTCTCCGAGCCCTAGCCTGCCATTTACGCAGGTCTGTCCCTCGTCCAGTGGGCAGAACGCATTATACTGGGCTGCGAGATTGCCCGTCAGACTATCGAAGTTTGTCCGGTCCTCATCTGTCCACCAGTCGCGAAGTCGGCCGTCGCCATCCGACTTGGATCCCTGATCGTCGAAGCCGTGGCCCATTTCGTGCCCAATGACGCCTCCGATGGCTCCATAGTTTATGGCTGGGTCGGCTGAGATATTGAAAAACGGGGGTTGGAGAATGGCGGCTGGGAAAACGATTTCATTCCGTGTCGGTGAATAATAGGCGTTCACGGTTTGCGGGAACATGAACCATTCTGTCTTGTCGATAGGTTCTCCTAGTTTCCCAATGTTCTCCTGGAAGGCCCACTCATTGGCGAGAACCATGTTTTCGAGGGCGGAGTTTCCGACTTCGAGTGTATCAAAAGTTTCAAAGTCTTCTGTAAATCCGATTTTCGGTGTGAACTTGGCAAGCTTGTCGCGGGCCTCCACCTTGGTTTCTTCGCCCATCCAGGTGATGTCGTCGAGATTTGCCGCCATTGCGATGCCAAGGTTTGCGACGAGATCATCCATCGCGGCTTTATTGGCGGGTGGGAAGTGGCGATCGGCATAGACTCTGCCAACACCTTCTCCCATGGCGTTTTCCACGGCTCCGACCCCACGTTTCCATCGCTCTCTTTGTTCTTCCTGGCCACGCAGCGTGCGTCCATAGAGTTCGAAGCTTGCATTATCTATTGCTCCCGGGAGCACAGCTGCATGGTCGCTCAAGAAATGGGCGGTAAGGTAGGCCTTCCAGGTGTCCAGCTCTGTCTCAGATGCGACACGGAAAAGTCCCGTAATTCCGTTGCCGAGTTTCGCGAGCTGGTCGTTCGTCAAACCATAGTCTTCGATCTCTTCAGGTGTTGGCGTCACCTGGCGAACAATGAAGTTCTCCTGATCGTCGACGCCAATCGCCTGAAGCATTGCGTCGACCGGGAATCCCGCACCAAGAGAGAGAAGCTCGTCGCGGGTCAGCTTGTTATTAGTGATATTGCGGTTTCGGCCAACGGTTCGATCCCAATGTTCGGCAGCAATTCTTGTTTCCAGAGCAATAATATCATCAGCGATGGCACCTACATCCTCGTATCCTGCTTCCGATAGAAGTATCGTGAGGTAGTTTCGGTAGGCGGCAAGGAGGTCTTCGTTACGCTCTGTTTGCTGAAGATAGTAGTCGCGATCCGGCAGTCCGAGACCCGACTGGGTTACTTGAAATATATATGTGTCTGGTTGCCGGGGATCGATCTCGACAAAGCCACCAACCGGTGATGCGTATCCAGAAGATCCGAAAAGCCGCGCCAGGTCTTCGTAAGTGGTGATGGCTGCGATTGTATCGAGATAAGGCTGAGCAGGGGCGATGCCTGCAAGCTCAATGCTTTCCGTATCCATAAAGGCTGAATAGATCGCGGCGATCTTGCCTTCCATGGTGTCGTGCGATGGCGCTGTGGCGGCCAACTCGTCAATAATGTTTCGGACACGCTGTTCGGATTTCTCTCTCAGTATGGAAAAGGAGCCATACCGGGACTGGTCCGCTGGCATTTCGAACGTATCCAACCAAGTGCCATTGACGTGGCGGAAGAAGTTATCACCGGGATGGACGTCCACATTCATGGAAACGAGATCCAGGCCGAAGCTGCCCCAGTCATCGCGGGACGTTGTCACAATTGGCCGAGGCTCAAACGCTACTGCACCGCCTGGCGTCTCGGCATTTGCGGCGCTCAAGTTGCCGGCATCGTCTGTGGCGGCCGAACACGCTGCGATTAGCGCGGTAGCGCTGGAAAATAGAAGTGCACGTCTCATCTTTTGCCCTCGATTTTGGGGGTTTTAAGCATTTACCGATCATCGTGATTATAGATCACGATAGACCCTATTAAAACTTGAACACAGCTATTCGGCGGGCTGCATATTACCGGCATCTGACAAACCGTCGCGTTCATTGTCATCATTCGCCACGCCCTCGTATGTCTCTCCGATGGATTTGTAGGGGCGTCGGAGGAAGATCCAGCGGAGAAGCCGTCCTGCTTCGGTGCCGACAGCATATAGCGCGGGTACCATTAGCAGCGACACAAAGAGCGCGAAGATGACGGCGCAGCCGAGGGAGATGACCATAGGCCGCAGGAATTGAGCTCCGATAGAGCGTTCCGCGATTAATGGCAGGATGCCAACGAATGTGGTCACTGATGTCAGGAGAATCGGTCTGAATCTCGAGACTCCTGCATCGACCAGTGCTTGTACTGCCCCGGAACCTTCTTCTCTTCGCTTGTTGACGTAATCCACCAGCACCAGATTATCATTAATCACAACGCCTGCAGCCGCCGCGATTCCGAATATGGAGAAAAGTGCCAAGGGGACGCCGAAAAGAAGATGGCCATAAACAGCGCCTGCGAAAGCGAACGGAATGGCGGTCATCAGAAGCAAGGGCTGCGCGTACGATCTGAAAGCGACAGCCAACAGAATATACATCGAGCCGATCGCAATGAGGAAAAGCCTGAAAATTTCGGCGTTGAACTCCTGTTGCTGTTCGAACTCTCCGATTTTCGAGTAAGAGATATCCGGATACTGCTCCTCGAAGCTTGGCCAGAAATTCTCGTCCATTGCCGCCATCACCTGACCTCTCGCATCTCCGACCACTTCAGCGAATACGGTGACTGAACGCGTCCGCTCGCGACGCATAATGTTGTTGATGCCCGGAGCAAATTCGAGGTTTGCTATTTGGGTGAGGGGGATTTCCCGCCTGTCAGCTGTGCGGATGCGCAGGTTTCTTAGAGAGTCGAGACTTCGCCTATCCTCCTCCGATAACCGGACGATGACCAACGCGTCTTCGCCATCTCTCGGGAGCCGCATTGTCTCAAGACCATAATAAGCCTGCCGCACCTGATTGGATACCTCGGAAAGCGTGATCCCCAAAGACTGTGCGCCCGGTTTTAGAGTCAGCCGGATTTCCTCTGCTGCCGATGATAAGTTGTCTCCGACATCATATAGCGTCGAGTATTTGGATAGCTCCTCTTTTACGACTAAGGCAGCTTCGCGTAGTCTGTCGAGATCAGGATTGCTCAGCGCAAACTGAACGCGTGTATCTTCTTCGTTAAGAGTAAAATCGAAGGATACATCCTCAGCATCCGGGATTGGGCCGACTTTTTCCCGCATAAGGTCTGAGGCTGCTTTGACAGATGCTGTCTCCGGACGGTTCTCAGGTGGCACCATAGATATGAAGGCTTCCACTGTTGTGCCGTTCGCAATTATAGATCTTCCGATAACGAACCCATCGGGTAGTTGCGGATATTGTTCCGCCAGCTCCTCGGCGGCTTCGAGAACTCCCGCTTCAAATTGATCACGGACCTGTAACAAGCGTTCTTCGGGCGTGCCATCTGGGAGTTGAATATTGACCTGAACCAGATCGCCCTCGATTTGCGGCATCAATCTGAACGGTACGATTCCGGTGGAGAGCAACTGGATCGCCAGATAGAAGAGTACCGCGAACATCGCGATCGTTGCGTAACGAAGGCGAATGGCGGTTTCGAGAATTGGTTTGTAAAGATTGTTCGCAACCCAGAGCAGGCTGTCTGCTATTCGCCGCTGAAGTTTCGTCAGTTTCCCACTGAAACCTTCATAGTTCTGTGGCTTCATGTGGGCGAGGTGGGCTGGCAGGATTAAGAGACATTCAATTAGCGAGAAGATTAGCGCTGCCATAACCACAAAACTGATTTGTTCTGTAAAGTTGCGTTCAGGGCCTGAAATGAAGGCCCACGGAAGAAATGCGATTATCGTTGTCAAAACGCCAAAGATGACCGGTTTCATTACCGATTGGGCGCCGACGATGGCAGCTTGAAGGCCCTTGTTTCGACCGGTTTCGACTTCCTTGTGAATGTTCTCACCAATGATGATGGCGTCATCTACGATCACACCGATCACGAGGAGCACAGCAAACAGGGACAGGAGATTGAATGTCACCCCGAAGAAGGGGAGAAGCATGGTTCCGCCCGCAAAGGCAGTGATAATGCCTATCGTGACCCAGAAGGCGACAATCGGCCGAAGGAAAAGCAGAAGAACGATCAGGACGAGCGTTGCACCGATCAGCGCAGAGGAGGTGATCGTGTTCATACGATCCTCGAAAGGTTCGGCATCGGTCCACAATAGGTCTATTGATAGAGCTTCAGGGAGAACGTTTTTGGAGTTCTCGATATATTCAAGGAACCCATCTGAAAACTCGACGATGTCCATGACTTCGGGTTGGATTACAAATACGAAAGCCGTTGGCTCTCCGTTAAATGTGGCCTCCAGTTTTTGGTCTACAAACCCGTCGACAACAGTCGCGACATCTTCCACGCGGATGGTTCCGCCATCGACGGTCTGGGAAATAATGATGTTTTCAAATTCTTCAGCGGTATCGGCCAGTTGGCGAGTCTGTATGCTAACTGTTCCCGTTTGAGTGCGAATCTGCCCGCCTGATGAGTTCAGTGAAGCGCCTCGAACTGCATCGGAGACGTCTGCGAATGTCAGGTTGTATCGGCGAAGGTTTGTCTCGGTGACCTCGATAGCGACTTCTTCTTCCAGCACACCCCGAACAACGGCGCGCTGACCGCCAGGCAACAATGCAATGTCGTCCCTTACTTTCTCGGTCCATCTCTTTAGCGTTTTTCTGTCCACGTTGCCGTGGACAGCCATGCCGAAAAACCAATTCTGTGCCTCGAGCTGCCGCGTTCGAGGCCGTTCGGCGCCTGGTGGGAAATTCGCTATCTGATTGACACGGCGTTCGACCTCGTTGGTGAACCAGGTCATATCGGTGGTGTTCTCGGCTTCGATGAAGACCTCTCCGCCACCTTCTGCTGATGCGCTGGTAACGCGTTTGAGGCCGTCAATGTCCGATATAGACTCCTCGATCCGTGACATCAGCTGATCTTCGATGTCCTGGGGCGACGCGCCGTCCCAGACCATTGTTACGGCTGCGCCATTGACGAGCGTTGTCGGAAAAAACTCTCGTTCCATACTGAGGAACGACAACGTGCCGCCAATAAAAGCGACGATCATTATGAGATTCGCGGCAACTGCGTTTCGTGCGAACCAGGCAACAATGCCTTTCATTGTGCGACCCCATTCACGTCGCCCTTGGGTAACTGGGCTTGCGTTGTTGATGCTTCTGCAGAACCGCCGGTGCTGAGCGAAATTGGCTCAACGAACGGCGCAAGTGTTCCGTCGGGAAGTCGTTCACGGATACGCAGTCGCATACCATCAAAGGCTGCTTGAATTGGCGAAACAATCGCGAGTTCATTTTCTGATGCGCCATTTTCAAAATACACACCCGAAGCATCGCTATATATGACGTCGACTTCCCTAATCGATAAGGCACCGCGCTCGACATTTCCGATGTAGAGGTTGTTGTCCCCTCGAAGCGCTGAGCGGGGAGCCCACAAAATATTCTCGATGACGTCGCCCTGGATGCTGGCAGTGACGAATAAGCCCGGTGCCATCGGGGCATTTCCGTCGGCCCCTTCGCCGTACGGGTCTTCTAGTTCCCCAAAAACATTTATCAGGCGGGAGTCGCTGTTCACCGCCGCTGCTGTTCTAGTCACTCGACCTTCCCAATTGCGAGTTTTCCCGCCCACGTTCGCCTGGAAAATCACTTCTGGTCCAGGCTCGTCCGACGTTTCGGCAAATGCGAGTGGCAGGTTCAACTGGCCCAGCTGGTCGTCAGTTAGTGGCAGCGCAACTTCGACGATATCCGTGGAAAAAACGCGACCAAGTGACTGACCGGGAGCGACAAACTGGCCAACGTCAACGCTTCGCTGGCGTACACGTCCATCGAATGGAGCGCGGATCGCGGTTCTTTCCAAGGCCAGGTTGGCATCGCTTAGTTGCGCGTAAGCAGAATCCAATGTCGCCTGCGCTTCGGCGAGTTGTGGTTCGCGTCGGGCAAGGGGGCTGGTTTCTGTAATGCCAAGATCTTCGATATCTCTGATGGCGAGTTCCGCCTCTGCCTGCTCGCGTGCAAGCGCTTGCTGAGCTGTGGCGACGCTTGCCCTGGCGCGGATGACATCTAGCTCATAATCAGCAGCATCAAGGCGGACGAGCACCTGCCCGCGCGACACAAACCCCCCGTCAAGGAATCTGTCTGAGACGTAGGAGATCCGACCCTGGACCTGGGGGGTCACGTCGATCTCACTTCGTGGGCGAACTTCGCCCTGGGCATCAACTACGAGATTGAGGTCTCGTCGCTGTGTCCGTTCCGCGAACACCGAGAGAGCCTGTGGAAGCTCATCTGACGTTTCTGGCTCTGGTTTGAGCGCATTGAGTGCTGCCGAGCCCCCAAAACCCAATCCCCCAATAATCAGGATTGGAAGCAAGATTGATAGAAAGCGCTTCATGACGCAATACTCTCTGCTACTGCTGCGGTTTCAACCGCGTCTGGCTCAATACCCAATATAGGTCCGCCACCGCCCAGAGCGAGGTGGTAATTGATCCGGTTGGTAGCGCGTTGTGCACGGACATCAATAAAGGTCGCTTCCGTGACCAGGCGCGTTGTTTGGGATTGGATGAGGTTGAAAATAGATACGAGGCCGTTCTGGTATTGCCGTAGAGCAAGTTCTTCGGCGAGGCGCGCCTCTTCAAGCGCGCGTGCCTGGGCGTCGAGTTGAAGGGCCAGGAAACGATCATTGGCAAGTGCATCTTCTACTTCTCGCCAGGCCGTAAGCACGGTGCTCGTATACGTAGCAGCGAGTTCTTCCGCGCTTGCAATTGCAGCGCGTTTGTCCGCGCGTAAGGCACCGCCGTTCCAGATGTTCTGAGTCAGGGAAGCAAAGATATTCGCACTGATCCTTTCTGGATCAAAGATATCTGCGAACTCGATACTTGAAGAATTGGAGATAGCTGATCTCGCTGTAAACGCCGGCAAAAGGGCCAGCCTGGCCTGTTCAGCGCGATGGCCCGCAGCTTCCAATCTCGCTTCCGCAGCGGCGATATCGGGGCGCCTCGCAAGCAGAATTGTTGGGTCAAGTATTGGCTGTATCGTCTCAAGATCGGGCAGAATTGCAGGCGCTTCGATCTCCGTTGATGGGTATCGACCGAGCAGTACTTCCAATCTGCGGGCTGCATTCTCGCGAACTTGGGCCTGCAATGCGATTTGTGCCTCAGATTGGGCAAGTTCTGTTCGTGCGGTGCGGACATCAAGAGCTGTTGATAGCCCTCGTTCAAATCGACGCTCGGTCAGATCAACGACGCGGGCTCGAGCGGTCAGTGTTTCCTGAGCGACACGCTCTTGCTCCAACGCGGCGTTGAGGTCAATCCAGGCAAGAGCTGCTTCCCCACCTAGGGACAATCGCGCCGCAGCAAGATCTGCTTCGGATGCTGCAAAGTCCAGACGCGCCGCCTGATTTCCAGCCCTGACGCGCCCCCAAAGGTCCAATTCCCAGCTGAGGTCAAAGCGCTGATCATAAGTCGGCTGATCAAACCGACCGTCGACCACCACTCCGCCGCCCAGGGCCGTAGAGGTAAATTGAGAGGCATATCCATTGGTGAAGGTATAATTCACAGATGGCAAAGATCGCCCAAATACAGCGCGCGCATTCTCGCGGGCCGCGCGAACACGCGCTTCGCTCGCCAGAATATCCGGGTTGGCTGCCAGCGCTTCATCAACAACCTCGATCAAGCCCGCATCGTTAAACTGGCTCAACCAATTTTCCAAAGCGTCGGCTGCCGGTGTCGAGCCGTTCGTCCAGCTTTCCGGCGTTGCGGGTAAAGTCGGAGACAAATCTGCCGGCTTCCCGGCGACCGTGTTCTCGAGTGTGGTACAGCCAGAAATAGCGACTGCCCCGGCCAATATGAATGATTTCTGTAACAAAATGAGCACCCTTGCTGTGCCTATGCCGAATTAATGCGTCCCTATATGAAAGTCAATGAATAATTATCGATTTTCAATAATCAGCATGTTTGTGACCTTTTGATCGCACTTCTCGCGTCGAAGGAACAGTACTCTGCGCAGGAACCTTTTAAAATCGTCTTGCAGCAGGCATGTATTTTGTCGGATCGACGGGATTAGGAATTGCAATGGCTGCTAAGCCTGAGATGCCAAACATGGGGCATATCCGCAGACAGGATATTGTCGTTCTTGCGTCTGGCGGTGCGATCCTTCTCATCGTTCTGATGGCTACGGGCGCGCTAGGATTATTGGAAGGTGTTTCCTCAGTCGTTCTTCTGGTGATTGGGGCTATTACTTATCATCTCGGCGTTCTTGCGAATGCTCGTGTCGCCAAGCCGAGAGAGGAGCGGGCATCTAAACAGTCCAGCTTGAATGCGATATGGCGTGTTCAGCAGGGACTCGTAGATGCGTTGGATCAGCCAGCGCTTATAGTAGATGCAGCTGCGCAGCTGACCGCTTACAATGAAAAGTCCGCTAACATATTTAGCCTGCCACCCGCGAGGACTGGTCTGTCAGTCGGATCTTTACGTAATCCTGAGCTCTTAGCCCATGTTGATCGCGTTCTAAATTCCGGTGGGTCGGGAGCGTGCGAGCTTGTTCCATCTCGAGAACCCAGCCAGACTTGGGCGGTTACGGTTACTGCTCTTGGCGATGACGCGCACGGCGAGCGATCTGCGTTGATCGTTCTAACGGATCAGGCGCCTGTTCGCCGTGCAGAGCGTGCCCGCGCCGACTTCCTTGCCAATGCTAGCCACGAGTTGAGAACGCCGCTGACTTCAATATCAGGCTTCATCGAGACCATTCAGGGGCCTGCCAGCGATGATCCTGAAGCGTGGCCCCGGTTTGTGCAAATTATGGCAGATCAAACCAATCATATGAAAGATCTGATCAATGATCTCTTGTCGCTTTCAAGAATTGAACTTGGTGAGCATGAAGCCCCGACGACAAAAGTTGACGTGCTTAAGATCACCAATGAGGCATCGGAGTCTCTCTTTCACGTGGCGAAGAAGAAGTCGCAGACAATTGCGTTCGAAACCGATGAGTCATTGTTGCCGGCAATCGCATCGGAAAGCGAGTTGAAACAAGTCGTCCACAACCTCCTGGGCAACGCCATTAAATACGCACCCGAAAATTCAGCCATTACCATATCTATTGGGCGTTCCCGCAATCTCGATGCAGCGGAGACGTATGCGTCACGAGGATGGGAAGGTGCGTTTCGAGCAACCCTCCAAGCGGCACCGGAAACTATTGGTGGCGTGTCGAAGTCTGCAATCTGGATTCGTGTGCGCGACCATGGGCGAGGCATCGATGCTGCTTACTTACCTCGTTTGGGCGAGCGCTTCTACCGCGTAGACGAAAGCCGCGGTGGTCCTGATGAGGGGACAGGACTTGGCTTGGCAATTGTGAAGCATATTATGGCGCATCATCGCGGTGGATTTGCCGTCGAAAGCTTGCCGGGGGAAGGGGCTGCATTCTCGGTTTGGTTGCCCGCACTTGAAAATGACTAAGTCAAAGTCGCTGACGTGATGTTTTTTCGCCGTTAAACTTGTCTTGTAAGGCGGTGCTCATTGGAGGGCGTAATCGACTGGTTGATGGAAAGTGTTGGGCTTGCTCCCCTTGCGTGGTTTGGCTTCGTGTTTATCGCTGCGATGGGAATGGCGTCATATACTCTGGGTCGCATTCGAGCTTTGTCATTCCAATATGAGCGACTCTCACCCTTGAGGTCGTCACCGACTTTTCATGCGATATTTTTGCTTGTCGCGACAATTGTACCAATGATCGCGATCTTTTTGATGCTTGCAGTGCTCGAAGGTCCGATTACGCGGCAGTTGCTTATCACAGAGCTTCCTGAGCGTCTTACTATTTTGCCCAGGGTTCAGCTGAATCTATACATTGAGACCCTTCAAACTCTTGCTCGTCAGCCGGAGGTCAGTCTGGCGAGTGTTTTTGACGAAGCAGCCCGATCACGCCTCATTGTTTTGAAAGCATTTGTAAGGCTGGTTGGTGCCCTCTTGGCTTGCCTATTGGGGTTGGCTGGTTTTGCGGTTGCGCGGAAGTTTCAATCGGCGGATGCACATATCCAGTCATACTTGGAGCGCTTACTTCGTTCGCTGTTCTTCGCGAGCGCTGCGGTCGCGGTTGCGATCACGCTTGGCATCGTTTTGTCGCTGGCTTTGGAAGGCCTGCGTTTCTTCTCTGCGGTCAGTCCGCTCGACTTCCTCTTCGGTCTGACATGGAACCCACAGAACAACGAAGCATTTGGAGCGGTTCCTTTGTTTTTTGGAACGTTGGTAGTCGCGCTCATTGCCATGACTGTTTCGGCCCCAATCGGCATTCTGTCTGCGATCTACCTGTCGGAATATGCCTCCCGCCGTACTCGTCAGACTTTCAAACCAGCAATTGAAGTGCTCGCTGGAATCCCAACCGTTGTTTATGGGTTCTTCGCCATCATTGTTATTGCTCCGCCCATCCGCTCCGTGGCGCGTGAAGTTAACTCATGGTCCTGGACACCTGACGGCTTTCTTGCGGCTCAACCCAATAGTGTGCTCGCCGCCGGGCTTGTCATGGGGATCATGATCATACCGTTTGTATCGTCTCTTACCGATGATGCCCTTCAGGCGGTGCCGCAGGATCTCAAGAACGGCTCGCTATCTCTTGGATCCACACAATCTGAAATGATCAGATTTGTTGTTCTGCCAGCTGCTGCACCCGGGATTGCTGCTGCCCTGTTACTAGCAGTATCTCGAGCGATTGGTGAAACGATGATCGTTGTTATGGCCGCCGGACAGCGTGCACAGATTACGTTGGACGCGACGAGTGATATAACTACAGTGACCGCGCAAATTGTTACTCTATTGATAGGCGACAGCGCCTTCGACAGTTCTAAAGCCATGTCAGCATTCGCCTTAGGCGGGGTGCTGTTCTTAGTAACGCTGTTATTTAATCTAGTCGCATTACGGGTCGTTCGCCGAAACGGGTTTTCGCATGGCTGAGGACATTTTTTACCAGAGGTTGTCGGAACGCAAAATGAAAGCGTTACGTCGCCGTCGCGCATCTGAGAATTTGTTTCGCTGCCTCTCTGTTGGTGCGGTTTCATTATCCATTGGTATGTTGGCCCTCATTCTTTTTAGTGTGATGAATTTGTCTATTCGTGCCTTCACACACAATGCGATTGAGGTGGAGCTAACCCTTGATGGCCTTAGTCCAGCAGGCAGCCGAGTGGTCGATGAGACCCCAAGCAACATTGCAACACTTAACCGACTTATCCACGAGCGTATTGCTCTTGCTCTGGGGAGATCTCCAAGTGATGCTACCGCGGCGGCTGCTTCGCCCAAGCCAAAGCTGTTTGCCCCGATCGCGGCGTCCGATATGGCTGCCTATGTTGCAAATCGTCCCGAGCTAATGGGAGCAACCAGATCTTACTGGATACCTTTGTCATCCCGTCTGGATTTATATTTGAAGGGGAATTCTATCGAGGAATCAATTGAACGATTTGGATCTATTGACGAAGGCGAAGCGCTTGTCCGTGCAAGTGATGTGGTCTCGGGAATATATACCCTGCCAGTATATGCAGAATTTTCACAAAAGCTGATCACCGAAAGACCGGGCGAAAAGCAGATTCCAAAAACTCTCTTCATTGAGACAGACAACGCGATCTTTAAGGTCGTTGATCAGCGTAATGACAGCCTAGACCTGCAGTTGCTTGCTGGCGTGTTTGCTGATCCCGCAATCCCGCTCCGACTTCGAATTGTCTCCAGACTAGAGTCCCAACGCGCGATCTCTGATCAAGAGATTGCAGAGGTCAATTATTTAAAAGATAAAGGGTTCATCCAGACTAAGTTTAACAGTCGAATCTGGACTCATGCGGATAGCACCTACCCGGAGCTTGCCGGCGTTTTGAGCGCAATTGCAGGATCTATGCTGACCCTGGTAATAACTGCTCTGGCGTCGGTTCCTATCGGTATTATGGCAGCGATCTGGCTGGAGGAGTTGGCACCTCGTAATCGTGCAACCGACTTCATCGAAGTGAACATTAACAACCTCGCAGCAGTGCCGCCAATTGTGTTCGGGCTACTCGGCGCAGCCGTCTTGCTAAATTTTCTTGGTCTCCCGAGATCAACTCCAATCGCAGGTGGCTTGGTCCTAGCCTGCCTCACGCTCCCAACCGTCATTATTGCGTCCCGCGCAGCACTTCGCGCGGTGTCTTCGGATATGCGCGTAGCGGCGCTCAGCCTGGGTGCTTCTCGCATGCAGGTTGTTACCGATCATGTGCTCCCAGCCGCTGCCCCTGGCATCATGACTGGGGTCATACTCGGTCTTGCGCGGTCCCTCGGAGAGACGGCCCCACTGCTGCTAATTGGTATGGTCGTTTTTATTGGTGAAGTTCCGAGTGGTATAGCGGATGAAACGACGACATTGCCCGTACTGATTTACAAATGGTCCACGGGCGCAGAACGCGCATGGGAGCCCATGACTGCAGCGGCAATTGTGATACTGCTTCTCATCATGGTTCTGATAAACCTGCTGCTGAGTTACCTTCGCCAGAGATTTGAGAGATAGTCGTGGCTCCCCCTGACGATAATACACCTTCCTTGCAACAAGATACGTCGTCGATTCGATCGGACAGTTCTATAAAAGTATCCTGCAGAGCTGTTTCGGTCACTTACGGCGATAAAACTGGTCTCGCAGATGTGTCGCTTGATATCCCCGACCGGGCCGTGACGGCGCTTATCGGTCCATCGGGATGTGGTAAATCCAGCTTTCTTCGGTGTCTCAACCGCATGAATGATACGATCCCGGATGCAAGGGTCTCCGGAGAGGTCGTCATTGACGGCATTAACGTGAATGATGAGCGCGTTGATCCTGTCGTCTTACGAACCTCGGTCGGCATGGTTTTTCAGAAGCCAAACCCGTTTCCGAAATCAATTTTCGACAATGTTGCTTATGGACCCAGGATACATGCGCTTGCTGATAGTAGTGAAGCGCTCGAAGCAATTGTCCATCGAAGCTTGCGACGGGCAGGTCTATGGGATGAGGTGAAGGATCGGCTGGAAGAGCCAGGCACGAGCTTGTCAGGCGGCCAGCAGCAACGCCTGTGTATTGCACGAACCATTGCAGTCAGTCCGGATGTGATCCTGATGGATGAGCCTTGCTCATCATTGGACCCCATTGCAACAGCACGGATCGAAGAACTGATAGATGAGCTGCGGGCACGATATTGCATCGTCATTGTTACGCATTCTCTACAACAAGCGGCCAGGGTTTCTCAGAAAACAGCGTTTTTCCATCTTGGTAAGTTGATAGAAATGAATGATACCGGTCGCATATTCACCAATCCCACCGAAACGAGCACGCATGACTATATCACGGGCCGATTTGGATAGGTCGAGCACATGAATGATCATATCGTAACTGCCTTCACAGACGAGCTTGAACAATTATCTGCGGACCTATTGCGCATGGGTGGGCTGGCTGAGACGATGATTATGGATGCCTGCTCAGCAACCCTGATCGGCGATCTGAACTCGGCTGCCATCGTTATTGAGCGCGACCGTGAAGTCGATGCTCTAGAAGCCAGCGTCGAGCAGCGCATTATGGAGATCATAGCGAGGCGCCAGCCGCTCGCTCGGGACCTACGGGAAGTGCTGGCCGCGCTGAAAGTGGCAAACGAGCTTGAAAGGGTGGGGGACCTTTCCAAGAACATTGCCAAGCGTTCCAGTGCACTTAGCAACCTCTCGAACCGCGACGTGCTAAAAGGTGTCAGCCGTATGGGGCGTGCCGTGGCATCGCAGCTCGCTGGGGTTCTCGATGCTTATCGAAATCGTGACGCTCGTCTTGCCCAGCGATTCTGGGAGACCGATGAGGATATCGATCAACTTTACAACAGCTATTTTCGTGAAGTCCTGACCTACATGATCGAAGATCCCCGTACGATCGGCGATGGTGCGCATATTCTGTTTATGGCCAAGAATCTGGAACGTATCGGAGATCACGCCACAAATGTTGCGGAACTGATATACTTTTTTGTCACCGGAGATTATCTGGACGCTCAAGAACGTCCCAAACATGACGGCTTGGCAGAGCCGAGTAGCTAAGGGAGATTGGAATGAGTCCTCATATTCTCATTGCTGAAGACGAACCGGCAGTATGTGAGCTTCTCAAATATAATCTCGAGCGTGAAGATTATGATGTCGCCGTTGCTTCTGACGGAGAGGAAGCCTTGCTGCTGATGGAGGAGAGGCCCCCCGATCTTTTGTTGCTTGACTGGATGCTGCCCAAAGTTCCCGGTATTGAAGTTTGCCGTCGCGTGCGTGCCCGCCCTGAAACAAAAAATCTTCCGATCATTATGCTGACAGCCCGATCCGAAGAAGGCGACCGCGTACGCGGGCTCGATACCGGGGCCGACGATTATATCACCAAGCCATTTTCAACGACCGAGTTGATGGCCCGGATCCGCGCGGTGATGCGCCGTATCAGGCCCGGCCTTGTTGAGGACACCGTGACGGCAGGCGATATTACAATTGACCGGTCTGCACACACAGTTTCGCGTTCAGGGGAAAGTCTTCACTTGGGCCCCACAGAATATAGGTTGCTTGATCACTTTATGCAGCATCCCGGGCGAGTCTTTTCGCGTGAGCAATTGCTCGATGCGGTATGGGGGTCGGACGTTTACGTCGAGCTTCGCACCGTTGATGTTCATGTTGGTCGCCTTCGCAAGATTCTGAAAAAGGCTGGAGAGGACCCAATTCGCACGGTTCGCTCTGCAGGGTATGCCCTCCGAACAGACTGAAAATCTAGCGCTGCCACAAAACTCGCTGCCCAGCCTGACATTAAATAATACGTAACCTGCGAAACTATCCCACTCGCGGTTGTGGCTGAGACGTACCTTCGCAGTTTGCAATAGTAGAGGGACGAAGGCCATGGCGCTCCCGAGAGAGGGAGAGTTTCACATCCGCCCAAGCGGCCCAGGGTTTTCCGTCCATGGTCGACTAAGCTGAAAGTTTGTCGGATTTGATTGCGATGGGCGAGACTTTGACCGTGTCTTTCAATCCCCTAAGGCCGCTGGCCTCAAAGGATCTTGGCTACGCTTTCAGAACTCGTTGGCGGTCCAGATAGTCTGTTATCGTTGTTAGGGTTTTCTGTAGAGTCGCTGTTTGATCCATGCTCATTACCAGAAAACGCCGACCGGTGTTCCTTAACCGGTCGGCAGGTCTTCGGCGGACTCGATGGATCAATGGAGCCCGGCGAGGATGGGGAGTTTAGACTATCCGGCTATCCGTCGGACATAATCGCTGTTGGGCTTTCGCTCACGCCGCTTCGCAGGTTGAAAGGCGACTTTAGCGTGCTCCTTGCAGTATGGCCCGCATTCAGCCTTCCTGCCGCAAAACGCAAATTTTGGGTCCGCCGGATCACCAATTGGCCATTTGCACATTGAGTCTCGAATGGTGAGGATGGTCGCAGCTTCTCCATCCTTGAGTGGCAGTGGCTGCAGCGCGGCTAGAGCAGCTTTCTCTGCTGCTGCAATTGCGCGTTCGCTGGATTGCTGTTTGTCTTTTGCTTCGACCATCCTTGCGCCGCCGGCAGGTGAAAACTGCGGCTTGGGTCTCGCCAAACGGGGAGGGCGTTTCACAGGGCGAGAGGGCGTGGCTCGACCGGAAAGTCCCAAGCGATGAACTTTTCCGATAACGGCATTCCTCGTAACGCCGCCAAGCTGCTTTGCTATCTGACTAGCACTGTGCCCCTCAGCCCAGAGCTTTTTTAGCACGTCTACGCGGTCTTCTGTCCAAGCCATAATACCTAATTCACGGCTGAGCCGTGCCCCTATATGTTGTGCTACCCGTGGGTGGCAACCCCTTCAGAACTCAACATATCGTACCTGAAGCGAAATGAAACACAACATACAGATGTATTTGTCCACAGGAGATTCAATATCTAGTATTTCCGCCAAACCGGGGGATAGCTCTCGCCAAGTCCCCCGACACCGCCTAGATAGACCCCATGCCAGACACCGAGACCCGCTCCGACACGC
>JBCCIW010000046.1:0-16285 GCA_039028055.1 Pseudomonadota bacterium
CGAGCGCGGAATCAATCACGATGCCCTCAAAACTCAGGGTAAAATTCTTGATTGGTTTTCTTGACGGCGCAAGTTGGCGCATCTGGTCCATCCCATCCCATACCGGGCAAGGGATCGATGCGACTGGATAGGCCGGGCCCACTTCATTTCTAATGATCTCTGCTGAATATTCACTTATTGTAATCGCACCGACGGAATTCGAGAATGCGACCCGCCAATTCTCGCGTTCTTCGTCTTTCCATGCTTCGTTCGGTATGGTGCTATATTCCCAGGCAATGACATGCATCGTAGGGCAGCGCAGGCCTTCGATATAATTCTGAGGCGCAGAAAAATGTAGAAAAACGCATTTTTGGCCATCGGCCCGACACTCGTCAAAGATCGTATCTACTTCACTTTTCGGGTCATAGACGATTTTTACCTCACCGAGCTCGGACAGTATCGGCAGATATGATTTGAGCACGAAATAGTAGCTGTACTCGGGGCGACCCATGTTCTCAGCTATCGTTCGGTCATTCGTTTGCGAGTAAACGATGAATAACATATGCGGTGTTGGCTCTTTGCGAGTGAAAATCAGTTGAACGACTGTTGCATCGAACCCATGACCTCCAAATCGTCAAGCCTTCCCGACAGTCTTATGGATCAGATGTGAGCAGGAGGTCCGTGAATGGCCAAGCTTCTCCAAGCCGCGAATAAATGGCGTCCAAGGTCTCGTCGGATAAGGTGCGGGCCGCAGGGGCTGTTTCGCTGAGGTCGAATACCCACTTATACGATGACGTTCCGAGGGCAGATTTCAGATCGTTGTATCCGCCGGAACGCTTTAGGCCATATGGCCAGAACTCCATTACCAGCGGGTGTCCTACAGATAGTGTTCGAGTGGCTCCTTTGAGAACGGCACCTTCATAGCCTTGAGTATCAATCCAAAGGAATGTGGATCGGTCCTTTGTTTCTAATGATTTCGGTGCGTGCTCGCTCAATAGCGTATCGAGAGATACTCCCTGAACGTGGCACTCCGCTCGATTGGGCTCATCGAAGTTTCCAGCTGATCGGCTCACGCGAATTCGATGATCCCCATGATTGTCATTGCTGAGTTCAAGGACAAGGTCTTCGCCGTCTGACTCGCAAACTGCAACGTTCAAAGCTGTCAAACGCGCATCTACCTCGTTCAATATCGCATTTGCTCGGAGGAGGCGGAAATTTTGCCCTTCCGGTTCTATGGCAATGGCGTGGTTTACTTCTTTTCTTTTGAGCAGTGGCAGACAAATAGATCCGATATTGGCACCAACATCGATAAAGGTGCTTTCAGTTGCTGAGAAATTTGTCAGTTGGCTTGCCAGATAGAACTTATCGAGGTCGAATTGCCTTTCGCTATATAGTTTTCGGGCAATTATGCTGTCATCTGTGCTTACAATGAACCGTTCGGTGCCTGACGAGATCAGATACTGCTCGTTCGTTGTATCGAACATGGCAGCGCGTGCGCGCACGCTCTTTTCCAGATACCGGTTCAGTCGACTGAATCCTTCGCGCGCAATGCGATTTGCTAATCGATGAGATTTTGAGGCTCTGAGCTTCTGTTTCATGTTTTGAGCAAAGTTAGCAGAGCTCCCGAAGAATTATGTCGCTGGATATGAGATCAGAGTTCGAAGCCATATTCTTTGGCTAATCCTCCGCAGATCCTCCTGGCTACCTCGATATCTTCATCGGAGAGAGTTGAAACGTACCTGTTTTTTTCCCGTTTGATCTGTTTAAGGTCAAATTCAAGTTCGTCACTATCTTCTTCCACGAACTCCATAACCTTTCGAATTTCAGACTTCGGATTGGTGGTGAATTTTTCGTAATTCAGTTCGAGCAGTCGGTCCCCCAACAGTACTCTCAAGGAACGCATTATGATTGCTGCCTCCAACCAGTAATTGGCTGCGCCCACTGTCTCTTTGATTTCCATGACTCCGGAGGTTCTCAGACTGGAAATGACATTGAGCGGGTTACGCACAATGTGAATGAACTTAGCCGTTGGAAAATCATGGGCAATCAGCAGTGCGCCGTAGACGTTTTGCGGTGTCTTGTCGAACCATCGCGCATTAGGCGGCGCATTTTGCGCTTTCAAGTAAGCTTGGCCATAACGCTCCATAAGCTCTCCACGATCGTAGGACGCGAGGAGAACGTCATCTCGAAACTGATCTTCGGGGATATTGTCCGCCGCTCTATGCTGCAAGAAAATTCGCTGGTTCAGCAATGGACGGATAAATGCCATTGTTCCGTACGGGTCTGCGAACCGATAGAAGTGAGTTTCGTTGGGCGAAAACAACAATGGGTGGGACGCAATAACATCCCTGAGAAGCGTGGTTCCCGAACGAACGCACCCCATTATGAAAAATGGTGGTTTTTCATGCGCGCTCGTCGGACTGCTCACTGCGAAACTGTCATCCATTGAATGGTACTTTCAACATTTATTCCGCGACGCTTTTTTAAGTCGAGTGCCCAAGTTCGACGCAGGGTCGTGCACGAAAAGTGATTTCAGGTCGAGAATTGATGACAGTTTTCGTCTCAAATCGTCGGCTTTTGATCTACGGTCTCCAAAAACTGTCGAAGGACGAGTTCGGTCTTGTCGAGGGAGCAGTGATCCTTGAGCAGGCTAGCTGCTGCAGAGCCCATGGCCCGCCATGCTGGCGCATCATTTCGAGCAAGGTGATAACTTTGCTCGAAGGCATCGACCAATTCGAGCCAATCAACTCGGTAGCGAAGTGCACGATACGATAGTCTCGGATCGTGTTGCCATGTTGAAGGTTCCGGATGGGCATCCACCACAAAGGCAATGTCGGATTCAATGTAGTCGGCGAGGGCAGTCGTTGAGGGTGCAATTGCTGGTATGCCAGCGGACAGATATTCCATTAGCGGCAAGCACTGTCCTTCACCGTAGGAGGTGTTGACGTAGAATGTTGTCGCCTCCCGCATTTCCCGAAATTGATCATCATCAAGGAACGCCTTAATGATCACCACGCGGCAGTTGAATGGCTGAAAACGATTCAAAAACTCGATCAGGGGCTCAACGAAATCGTGCACATTCAGTTTCGGAGTCTTTATGAGTAGAGTCGCATCGGAGCGTTCCCTGTGGGCCCATATGAACGCAGAAACCATGTCCTGCCAGTTCTTTCGACCGTCCAACGGGTTGAAAATCGATGTGTATACAACGCCTTCAAGATTTAATGTGTTTGCTCTCTCGGTCGTATAACTCATTCGATCAGTTTCTTCAGGATCGTTCGCACGAGCGGAATTCATATCAGCATCAGATTGGGTGGCCTGACCGGGTAAAGGAGCAAGCGCATTCCAAACGATCGGTGGAATTAGCTGCTTCGCCAGTCGCCGTATTACGCCTTGGCTATGGCCTTTAGGCTCGGGTTCCTTCGGTGCCGTATTGCTGAGAGGAGACCCAACGCTTCGGAAAGTGCCAATATCATAAAACAATTCGATCTGTCGGGTGTCAAAAAAGCGCCCGAAAAAGTGAAGATCAACGGATTTGATCGGATTGCGTATGTCGATAACAGATCGTCCCAGATCCTGTTTGTCCCAGACCGGGCTCGGGATTACGGCCACAGGGAAATCAGCACCCATTGCATCGAGTATTGCCGATTTCGCATACTCCGAATGTGTAATGGCAGATTTGTGCTGGCGGAGGGCTACTCGCCAGTCCTGGCGACCGTCCTGTAGCCAGCTTTCAGTTGGTATGGTGTCGAATTCCCACGCGAATACGTGGATCGTCGGACATTGCAAACTAGCAATGAAATTCTGCGGGGCCGTGAAATTGAGAAACAAGCATTCGTCACCTGACTCCTTGGATGTCTTGTAGATTACTTCGACTTCTTTTTCCGGATTTTTCACAATGGTAACCCGGCCTATGCGCTCAAGCAGCGGTATAAAATCCTGCATTACAAAGTAATAGGAGTATTCGGGCATGCCGATGCTGTGCACGATTGTGCTTTCGTCCATTACAGCGTGGACTAGAAAATGTAATGGTCGGGTCATTCGTTGTGCCTTGTCCGCGTCATTCGCATCGTCTTATGTAACTTGATCGGCGCTGACAATTAAGCGTGCAAGATCCACTTAAACGTTGATACAGCTACCGAAATCGTTATCGATCAGATCTTCCGTTACTGTTTCTGTAGACATGTCCTTCCGACCCTCAGCGCCCAACTCGGACACCAGCTCCTCGACACGCTTCGATGAACTGCTCTCAAAGATTTCTGTCGATGAGCGGGCGTTACAGGATGCAATTGCCGCGGTGCGGATGCCCACATCTCAGTACGTTATCTACATGACTCCCCGCACCGGATCGTCCTGGCTAAGAGATTTGTTGCGGTCGACCAATGTAATGGGCTGGCCAGAGGAGTGGTTCAATACGACCATGCTGCAACAGTTCAGTGAGTCGCTGAAGGTAAACTCACTCGAAGCATACGCAACTCTGCATCGCGGAAGAGGGCAGTCTCCGAATGGAGTTTATGGTACGACGATCACCTGGCACGATATTTCCGCCCTATGGCCAGACATCCTCGATGATCCGAATTCAGGTTTTCTCAAGCACTTCCCTGCGAGGGAGACGCAAGCGTTCGCTCTTTATAGAAGAGATATAGTCGCGCAGGCCGTCTCTCTATATCGAATGATGACGACGCGCGTTATAGACCGTGTGAACTATTCCGACGAACAGCAAGATGCTGCTGAAGAGCAGTTCTATTATAACGAACTAGGTATTCGGGATTGTATAGAGCGAATACGGTTCCAGGAAAAAGGGCTGCACGATCTGTTCTGTGCTCACGGGATCCATCCCAAAACCATCATTTACGAGGACATTATCAGAGCAGACAAAAATCAAGTCGTTGATTTTTTTGTTCGACAAGTTGCGCCTAATTCTGACTGGCAAGCCATTGAGAGTGCTGAATCGAGACACAAAAAGATTGGTAGTCAGAAGAGTTCACAATTTGCGGCCCGGTTCATGTTTGATCATAGCCAGTATGTCAAAGAAATTCAGGAACAGCGTGATAGTATTTTTGAGGACGGCTGTCTGATCGAAAAGGACACCTTTTCATTACAAACCCCCCAAATTGTCGTTCGCCAGGATTCATCCGAGCAAAGAATTAGTATCATCATTCCGGTTTACTCTGCTCTTGCGTCGACTAAGACCTGCCTCAAAAGTGTCATTAGCGACAATAGTAAGGCCAATCGTCGTATTCTAGTTATCTATGACCATGGCCCCAACCACGATCTCGAGAAGTATCTTGATGATTTAGCTGATTTGTCCCTCATCGAACTTTATAAAAATTCCGCGAATTTAGGGTTTGTTGCATCGGTCAATCGCGGATTCAATCTGGCAGAATCGGACGATGTCGTTATTCTAAACAGCGATACTGAAGTTCCGCCGGGGTGGCTCGATCGCATTGCGTCTGTGGCCGCGAGCGATCCTTTGATCGCCACAATTACCCCATGTACAAACAATGGGGAAATTTGCTCGTTTCCTAATTTTTGCAATGTGAATGATATGCCGAGTGATATGGGCGTCGTGGAATTAGACGCTCTATTCGCAATGTTCGGTGGTATTGATTCTGTCAGCATTCCAACTGGTGTCGGCTTCTGTATGTACATCACCAGGTCGGCACTTGATCAACTTGGCAACTTCAATCAGGAAGCTTTCGGTCGTGGTTACGGCGAAGAAAACGATTTCTGCAGACGGGCTGTGCGTATTGGCTTGAGGAATGTGCTGCAGCGTAATCTGTTCGTTTTTCACAAAGGGGCTGCGAGTTTTGGCTCGGAAAGATCCGAGCGTATAAAAGATGCTGTTGCTCGAGTGGAGAAACTAAACCCTGGGTATAATTTCGAAGTGCAGAGTTATATAATGAAAGACCCGGAGCGGGCCTTTCGTTTTGAGATGGTGCTTAGGTACATCTATAGTTCTAGAAAACCGCTTATTCTTATAATTGGCCACGGAGCAGGGGGGGGTACTCGTCGATATATTGAAGAATTGAGATCCTACTTTCAAGACGATATAAACTATCTATGGATCGAGCCTGCACGAACTGGTTGGATTCGTTTGAACTTTCCGACCTGGGCTGATCGATTCAATTGTGAAATAAATCTATCCAAGGACAAATATACACTTGTTGAGCTGCTCAGATCTATCTGTATTGACGCCGTTCATATTAATCATGTGGCGGGAATAGAAGCCTTCACATTTGAATTAATCGATGTGCTCGACGTTCCATACATGGTAACTCTGCACGATTACTATTTGATTGGTAAGAATCCGACCTTGACTGATAGTAGCGGGGAATTCGCTCCAGAGAAAACGTTGCGGGATTTAAAAGGTGTAGATGAATCGGGATTAACGCTTCCAATTACTGACAGCTTTTTAACGAAGGCGTTGAGGGTATGGGCTCCGTCTAAGGAGGCAGCTGAGATATACGGGGATGTTCTACCGGATCTGCAGGTAGACGTTTTCGAGCATATCGGTACAGACATTATCTCTGAATTTCCACCTGTTCAGAATCCGCGACTAAATTCTCGTACTACCGTGAAGATTTGTGTGATCGGCGCTTTAGGGATCGAAAAAGGTGCGGATATTCTTGAATTGGTTGCTGTCCTATCAAAAAAGACTGGATTAGGTATTGAATTCGAACTGTTGGGATACGCTTATAGAAATTTGGACTCCGCTGTTAGGGTTCATGGTTCATATAAGGAAAACGAACTCCAGAAGAAGTTGAAACACATCGCTCCAGACATCATCTGGTTTCCTTGTCGATGGCCCGAAACATATAGTTATACTTTAACCGCCGCCTTAGAATCTGGACTTCCAATTTGCGCGCCTGCGCTTGGTGCTTTTAAAAGCAGAACGGTTGGTCGGCCTTTTACTTGGATTTATGATCACACCTTTCCAACATCTGATATTTTGCAATTTCTTCGAAGCTGTATAGGCGAACTTGATGCAGAGAAAACTCCGCAATCTGTTTGGCTCAATCAGGCAATATCTGACAAGTTTTACACGACGGGGCAATATTGGCCTGGTGGCCGGCGCAAGCGAGAGGCGGTTTTGATGCTGCCTTCGCGGAGCAAACTTGGTGCGTTACTCTCTACGTCTGCTCCCGGCCCCGGAGCTTTCAGGGTGATTATCCACTGGGTTCTACTGAAGTTGCGTGGCAATCGAGTGGCATCGCAAATTTGGTTTCAAATAATGCCGAATAAAATTCGATCCTTTATAAGGCGGGTTATCATATCCAATAGTCAATAATATAATAAGTCTAAACCTTAATTCAAATGAATTATGATAGTTTTCGTGCTTCGATGCGTTCATGTTCAAGAATTGATTTCAAGGTATATTCAACCGGGCGTTCGGGTTGCCATCCGAGTCGGTCTTCTGCCTGGGTCGCGTTTCCAATGGCCTGTTGTATATCGCTGGGGCGGAGGCGATTGGGATCTGTATCAATTTTTATCTCGACATTAGAAAGTGAAAGTAAATAATTTAACAGATCGCTGATTTTTCGCGGGACGCCGGAAGATATGTTGAATATTTCGCATTGATTAAGTTGGTGAATGTTCTCAACGACGGATGTGTACGCATTTAAAACGTCAGATATATCTAGAAAATCGCGATATGCTGAAAGATTTCCAGTCAAGAGTATTGGCGGCTTCTTTCTCAGCTCTATTTCTGCGATTTGACGGGCGAAACTTGGAAGCGCGAATGCAGTCGATTGTCCTGGCCCAATATGATTAAACAGGCGCAATATAGTTGCTCGCACTTTCCTGTTGGCTGCCTCCTGAACAGCTAAATCCGCAGCAGCTTTAGATACAGCATATGGGTTCATTGGTGCGAGTTGTGCTGTTTCATCTAAAGCTTCACCCGATCTGAAGGAGCGACCGTAGACCTCAGAGGTAGATGCAAATATTAGTGCTGATAACGGGCTTTCTTCGCTAATTGCTCGCAGAATATTTAGCGTGCCGCCAAGGTTTATTCGATATGCTGCTTCAGGTGCGAGCAGAGATTCGGATACGGCAGATAATGCAGCTAGATGAATAATTATATCTGGCTTATGTCGGCGAATGGTCGTCGCAACCGATTCATAATCAGCGATGTCTATTCCACCCCTGTCTGGTGGCCCACCAATACCGGTAACGAGCGCTTCCGTAAACGTACGATTGAGGTGAGGAACCAGGTGAGAACCCACAAACCCGCTGGCTCCTGTCACCAGAATATGCATGTTAGTTGGCTCTACTCAGTCTGGACAGGTCTGCTTCAACCATTTCGATGACCATGTCTTCAAGTGACGTTTCTGGTTGCCAACCTAGAACACGATCAGCTTTCGATGCGTCCCCTTTGAGGACGTCGACTTCTGCCGGCCTGAGGTAACGTTTATCGATCACGATATGATCTTCTGCCTTTAAGCCAACATGTTGAAATGCGATATCGCACATGTCTCGGATACTCGTGCTGCGTCCGGTCGCAACGACATAATCATCGGCTTCTGGCTGCTGCAGCATCAGCCACATTGCCAAGACATAATCTCGTGCGTGACCCCAGTCTCGTTTGGCGTCGATATTTCCGAGGCGCAGCTCATTTGCCAGTCCAAGCTTTATGCGCGCGACGCCATCGGTCACCTTTCTCGTGACAAATTCTCGCCCACGCAATGGACTTTCATGGTTGAACAGTATGCCTGAGCTGGCATGCATTTCGAAACTTTCTCGGTAGTTTATGGTCATCCAGTGTGCGTACAACTTGGATACCGCATAAGGCGATCTAGGATAAAAAGGTGTTTGCTCGTTTTGGATGGGCTCCTGTATCTTACCGAACATCTCAGATGATGATGCCTGATAGAACTTTGCATCAGGCACGACCATACGAACCGCTTCAAGTAAATTGAGCGCGCCCGTGGCGGTGACATTTGTTGTAAGAATTGGTTGATCCCAGGACGAGCCGACAAATGACTGAGCGGCGAGATTGTACACTTCGTCTGGTCGGTACTTCCCCAGTAGTCTATTCAAACTGGAGGGGTCGGTAACATCCCCATCGACGAGTTCGACATTTTTCTCAATACCAAGCCAGCCCAACCGAGAGAAATTTGATTCCTGAGTGCTCGAACGCCGTACAAGGCCTACCACCTCGTATCCCTTATTCAGAAGGAGCTGTGAGAGGTAAGCGCCGTCCTGACCTGTAATCCCCGTTATGAATGCTGTTGGCATGGGAAAATTCCGTTGATGCTTCTGTTGGTAGCCGTTGTTAGGGGAATTGCAGGGCGCAAAAAAGTCAGAAATTCACGAGCTATGATCATCAAGACTCTGCGCCAATTCTTAAAAACTCAATGATTGAACCGGTGCCTTTGGCTTCCGCTTGGGGAATTCGTCGGATGAGTGCGTTCGACCCGAGGAAGGGCGTTATGAGTGAGCTATCCTGATCTATAGCAGGATGCAGGGTAACCACGCCGCCATCGTTCAGCTTTGCTTCTGCGCGCATGAAAGTTTCTCGCCGTCCATTTGCTGGCAGTGGTGCTGCTAGCTGACCCGAAGCCAGTTCAAGTCCCTCTGAGGCACCCATGAGTATGCGCAAAAAGAGGTGAGCGCAGACGAACGCGGAGGCCGGATTTCCCGGCAGTCCGAGGGCCGATTGATCGCTGCGCTTTGAGAACCAGGTTGGCTTGCCTGGTTTGACGGCTATCTTCTCGAAAACAGAATTGAACCCAGCCTCCACAAAGGCCCGGCGCATATGGTCGTGATCACCTACAGATGCTCCCCCAATTGGGACGATAATGTCAGCTGGAGATAGCGCCTCCAAAGCTTCGAGGATCGCGTCTACGGAATCGGCTGCATGTTGCGCTGGCAGCAGTTTTCCGCCCCATATTTGCACTAGTGCACCTAGGCCGTAGGGATTCGAGTTGACGATTTCACCCTGCAGCAATTCCGAGCTCGGCGGCTTCAGTTCATTTCCATTTGAGATCAGGCCGACAGTTGGTTGGCGAAGGACGGAAAGCTCTGCATGGTTCGCCGCGGCAGCAACTGAAATTTCTGCTGGGCCCAGTCGTTTCCCGGTCTCCAGAAGACTGTCGTCTTTTGAAAAGTCTCGGCCGGCCGCGCGAATGTGCTCGGCGTTTGCATAGGCTTTGTCGCAGGTGATGACATCGCCATCTCGCGTCACGGTTTCCTGGATTACGATATGGTCGGCTCCGGTGGGGACATGGCCACCGGTAAAGATTCTTACGGCTTCATTCGAGCCCAACGTGCCTGAAAATGGAGCGCCCGCGGGTGCGTCTCCGATGACTTTCAGGTTTGCGCCGGGTTCGGAGACATCCGCTAGCCGGACAGCGTATCCGTCCATCGCTGAGACGGAAGCTGGAGGCTGGGTCAGATTCGCGATAAGCGGCGCGGCGAGGGTTCGTCCAAGAGCATTGTGTAACGGCACAGTTTCGGCGTCCATTTTCGGCCTGTGTTCCAGGATCAGGGATATTGCCTGATCGACGCTTATAAGGCCGCTCATGATGTCCTGCGGTCCGGTGTTCGGGTAAAATCGCCTGACTTTCCGCCGGTTTTCTCAAGGAGCTGGATCGTCTCGATGGTGATCGCCTTGTCGATGGCTTTAAGCATGTCATAGAGCGTGAGACAGGCGACGGAAACAGCTGTTAGCGCCTCCATTTCCACGCCTGTCTGGCCGGTTGTTCGCACGTCTGAAACGATTTCGAAGACAGTTTCTTCAGCCACCGGCACAATTTTCACTCTGACTTTCGACAGCGGAAGGGGGTGACAGAGCGGAATCAGATCGGCGGTACGCTTGGCTGCCATGATGCCGGCGAGTTCCGCAATGGCAAGGGGGTCTCCCTTTCTGGTGTCACGGTTCGATGCGGCCCGGAAGGCGGCATCATTCATTCGGACGCGGCCTGACGCCCGGGCCGTGCGTGTGGTGACAGGTTTGTCGCCGACATCGACCATGCGGGCGCGGCCGTCGGGACCGATATGAGTGAGATCATCGGACATGGCTCAGGGATAGGAGACTTTTCTGGCTTATGGAAGCCGATTGGCCGGGGATAACCTAGGAACTATCCCACGCTTTGAGCTGTGATCTTAGCCGTTCGGTAAGGCCAACATGGAGGAGGCTGAGCTCGGGGCGGAAGCCATTCGGGAATGATGACGCGACGAGGAACGGTTTAGGTTCACCTGCCTTGCGGATCCGGTGGAGCGACCTTGCGAGGCGTCTGGCATGGACCTCCGGGGCGTCGAGCACCTTCTGCAGGGCGATAATGCGTCGGGAGAACCGCCGGGCCATGATGTGGACGGGTGTCGCGCGGTGAGGAAGCTGGGACAGGTCCGCACCCTCGCTGAAATCCATCACTGGCGGCAGGAGGGAGAGACTTGGCTGCCGGAGACGTGGAAACTCGATAATCTCAATGCTGTCAGGGGTCTGGGCAATGTCTTCGCACGGCTCGTCGGCACACGCGGCATTCGGTTTAGATTGCGGCCTGACGGGTGCGAGGTCCAAATCCAGCGCGAGGACCATGATCAGCTTGCGGACGAGACCTTCCAGCACTTTCAGCTTCGTGCCTGCCCGGCGAAGCTTCCACTTCACAGGTCGGCGCAGCGACAGGTGAATACCCGTCCAGCCAATCAGGCTGAACACGACGAGGCCGATCTGCTCGATCGCCAGAGGGAGAAGTGGGTCGTCCGTCCGCATGGGGAGAGTATGCGTTCGGAATGAGGCCTGTCGGATAGATTTTACGCGGGTCTGATCGACAAATATGTCAAGTTACATTCGTAAGGACGATCCCGGATTAGGAAATCAGCTTTTCGCCGTGCAGTGGTTGTATTGAAGGTCGGGGTGTGCCTGGTCTAGAACCCGAAAGAACATCTTAGTGCCGATTTAATTACGTTCAAATTTGGGATTATAATAATCGGTTTTTTTGGGAGACGCTTAAGTGCTGAACATCATTACATGCTTCGAATCAGGCATCGAGGCTAAATGCGTGGCTCTTTACAGATCGATTGATCGTTTTCTCACTTTTTCAGATGGATTTCGAGTATTGGGGATAACACCACGGGGCAATCAACAGCCAAGCTCTGCTGCCTTATTCGAAGCTCAGAGCTTGGGTGTGGAGTGCGTTACTGCCAATCTGAATATAGAGTTTGCGTATTATCCGTTAGCGAATAAGCCATTGAGTTGTGCGTACGCGAGCAATTTGTTCCCAGGCGAATCATACTTGTTTCTTGATAGCGACACTCTTTTCCTTCGACCAATCGATTTGGGATTTGTAATCGGAGAGGGGATGACGGGTAGACCTGTCGATTCTACCAACATAGGAATTAGCTCTCTTAATGATCCGAACGGAGCTTATTGGGCCTATTTGTACAAAGACCTCGGAGTACGCGCTCCTCGCCAAATTACGCCGTCGAGAGACGCGCAGACAATAAATGAGTATTATAATAGTGGCTTTATATTCTTCGATTCAAGCCGAGTAATAGAGGAATGGAACCGTTTATTCTGTAAAACCATGAGATCGGCCATACGTCCAAATGAGGGGCTATTCTTCGTAGAACAAAGCGTGCTGTCAGCTGTCATATCGTCTCTTAGTCAACCTATACGGTTTCTACCCAGCGACGTTAACTACCCAATTCACATGCACTTTGATTTGCCAGAACGCTCCAAGATTCAAGATGTAACTGAGCTTCGCCATATACACTATCACCACTACTTCGATGATGAATTTTGCCGCAAAGATCTATTCGATCAACTCGGCTTTGGTGGTCGCTCTATGGAGATGATAGAGATGCTAGACTGGCAGAGTAACTAGGCCCAACTCGCCGATATCTTGATTGTTCTCTTTGAACATTTGGCTTGAGATCAGCGTTCCCCTCGTCAGGCTCGTCTCTTTGCTCCAAGCTCCATCAGACTTCCTGGAGGCGCGGTATCAGCTCGACGAGGTTGCAGGGCTTGTGGCGGCTGTCGAGCTGGTGGGAGATGACCTTGTCCCACCCATCCTTAACTGCACCGTTCGATCCCGGAAGGCAGAAAATGAACGTGCCTTTGGCCAGGCCGGCGAGGGCGCGGGACTGGAGGGTGGAGAGGCCGACGCTCTGATAGCTGACCTGGTGAAAGATGACGGAGAAGCCATCAATGGTTTTCTCGAACAGGGGAGCGATCGCTTCCGGTGTAATGTCCCGTCCTGTGAGGCCTGTGCCGCCGCTGGAGATGACGACGTCGATATCCGGACTGTCAATCCATGTCGAAACGGTCTCGCGAACCTTCGGCACATCGTCCTTTACGATCTTACGATCGGCCAGGTGATGGCCTGCGGCGGCAATACGGTCGGCAAGGAGCTGGCCCGATGTATCCGTGTCCATGGTTCGCGTGTCGCTGACGACGACGACGGCGATGCGGACAGGCGTAAAGGGAAGGCTTTCATCGATACCGGCCATGGCTGACTATCCTTTTGTTTCGGCCCAGCGGGCGCTGTCTGTATAATCCTCTGCGCGGGGCTCTATCCAGACTGTTTCGCCGGACACGCGCGTTTCCTTCTTCCAGAAGACTGCTTCCGTCTTGAGGTAGTCCATCAGGAAATCTGCGGCTTCGAAGGCGGCGCGGCGATGGTGAGCTGCGGTGGCGACGAAGACGATGGGGTCGCCGGGTGTCATGGTTCCCGTACGATGAATGATGGCTGCCGCGGTAAGCGACCAGCTGGCCATGGCCCGATCATGGGCGGTCCGGATGCCGGTCTCGGTCATGGGGGAGTAGGCCTGGAGATGAAGGTTTGAGACCGGGCCATAGGCGCTTTCTGCGCGGACGAGACCTGTGAAGCTGACGATTGCCCCCGCTCCCTCCGCGCGAGCTTTGAAAGCTGAGAGGGTTTCAGCCGGATCAAAGGGGGCGGGGGTGAGGGTGATCATGTCACCCGCCACCCACCGGCGGCATGAAGGCGATTTCAGTAGCGCCTGAGAGGGGAGACGGTTCGGGAACGATTTCGCTGTCGATGGCGATGCGGATGGTTGCTTCCAGAAAAGCGCCTGTGTTGCCATGGAGGCTATCAGCCCACTGGCGGAGGGCATTTGTATCGGTGATAGTGTCCGGTAGTTGCTCTGTTTCTTTGGTGTGGCCCGTCACATCGGTCAGCTTGCCGAAATAGAGAATGCGAGGTGGCCGGCTCATCGGCCAGTTACCCGCCCGTCATGGACATGTGGCGGGAAAGGGCCGGGTCCGCGCCGCGGTCATCGATGCGGAATTCGTGTTTTTCCGGCTTGGAGAAGAGTGCGCGGTCGACAGCGTCGTCGAGGGCTTCGGGGCCTTGTTCCCGGAGAATGTTGCGCAGGTCGATATGGTCGTCCTGGCCGAGGCACATATAAATGCGGCCGGTGCAGGTGACGCGAACACGATTGCAGCCCGCGCAGAAATTCTGGGTGAGCGGCGTGATGAAGCCGAGGCGGCCGCCGGTCTCCTTGATGCGGACATAGGTAGACGGGCCGCCATTCGCGTCGGTGCGGGGAAGGTCGGTCAGGGTCCAATGCTGTTCGAGCCGTTCGCGAACGGTGGACAGGGGAACGTACTGGTCGACGCGGTCCTTACCTGTATCGCCGAGAGGCATGACCTCGATGAGGGTCATTTCCATGCCGCGAGCATGGGCCCATTCGACCATAGTCGGGATCTCGTCGAGATTCTGGTGCTTCAGCGCGACTGTGTTCAGCTTGACTTTCAGCCCTGCCATTTGTGCGGCGTCTATACCGGCGAGCACCTGGGGTAGGCGGCCTCGGCGAGTGATCTCCTCGAATTTCTGCTCGTCGAGCGTATCGAGGGAGATGTTGAGGCGCTTCACGCCTGCACGGGCGAGGGTTTCTGCCATGTAGGAGAGCATGGTCGCGTTGGTGGTGAGGGTCAGTTCTTCGAGGTCATGGCCAAGGCGAGCACCCAGGCGTTCGATGAGCTGGAGAATGTCGCGGCGGACAAGAGGCTCGCCGCCGGTGATGCGGATCTTGGTGACGCCGCGGGCTATGAACGCTGCGGCGATGGTTTCCAGCTCTTCAAGGGTGAGGAGGTCTTTCTTCGGCAGGAATGTCATTCGCTCAGCCATGCAATAGGAACAGCGCAGATCGCATCGGTCGGTGACGGAGAGGCGCAGATAGGTGATCTGGCGGCCGAATGAGTCAATCAGCGGAGCATTTGAACCGTGCTTTGCGATGGCTGGATGGAGTGCGCTCTCATGCCGAACAGGCGGTGTATCTACGAGGGAGAGCAGGGTGGCTGGCATTTCCAAATCCCGATGATTGTTGCGCAGTTTACGGCTGCAGTTGCGCGCTGATCAAGAGATTTGACGTTGATGCGGTTTGATATCGGCCATTTGCTTTCCCTGCAGGGCGAGACCCTGTAGGACGGCGGTACAAGAGCGGGATGGCGGCCGATGTCGGACTTGGACAGTAATATCAGCCCCGGCAGGGACGAGGCGGATCGCGTCGCGGCGGTCATGCTAGATGACATTGAAAACGCCGTTCAGGAAGGCGACCGGCGCTGGCTCTCTCGGGTGCTGGCGCGACTGCACCCTGCCGATGCCTCGGATGCGCTGGAACAGCTGTCTCCGGAGGACTTTTCCAATGTCGTTGCGCTGCTCGGCGAGGAGTTGCCATCTGATGTTCTGATCGAACTTCGCGACGAATATCGTGAAGATGCGGTTGAGGCACTGCCCGATGAAGCGGTGACAGCGGCAATCGGCGACCTCGATTCCGATGATGCGACGGCGATCCTCGAAGACATGGAGGATGACCGGCGGGATCGGATCCTTGATGATCTGACACCGGAGGACCGTGCGCCGCTGGAGCAGGCTCTCGATTTCGACGAGGAAACGGCTGGCCGCCTTATGCAGCGCGAGTTCGTGGCGGCACCGGAGTTCTGGACAGTCGGCCATACAGTGGATCATGCGAGGGACCTTGGGGACGACCTGCCCGATCAGTTTTTCGAAATTTATGTAGTGGATCCGGCTTTCAAGGTGTTGGGCGGGGTGCCACTCGCCACACTCCTCAGAACCTCCCGAGACGTGCCCCTCTCCGACATCATGCGGGACACTGAAGCGACGATTGAAACGGGAATGGACCAGGAGGAGGTCGCGTACCTCTTCCAGAAATATCACCTCGCCTCGGCACCGGTTGTGGATGAGAACGGTCGGATTACCGGCATGATCACCGTCGATGACATGGTCGATGTAATTCAAGAAGAAAACACTGAAGATCTGCTCGCGCTTTCCGGGGTCTCTTCGGCGGATGGCTCTGACACCGTCCTGGAGTCAGTGCGCGC
>JBCCIW010000047.1:0-16170 GCA_039028055.1 Pseudomonadota bacterium
AATTGTTCTTGCCCGCCCCGCCGTTGACGCTGGAGAGCAAATTGGTTTTTTGCCAGGTGGTATGGAGGACAAACTCGCTCCGTTCCTTCGACCACTGTATGATGCCCTTTCTGACCGGTTATCTCCGAAACAGTTAAAGGATATGATCGCTGAGGGTTTGATCGAGATTGCTCCTATTGGCTTTATGCGAGGTAGAACGTTGAACAATGCGTATGTGGTCATCGATGAGGCTCAGAACTGCACCTATGCGCAACTAAAAATGCTTCTAACGCGCCTAGGGTGGCACTCTACTATGGTCATCACTGGCGATCCCGCACAGTCAGACTTATTGCCAGAGCTCTCAGGCCTCGCGGCAGTAGCCGACAAGATCGATCGCATGGAGAATGTGGCAGTCGTCAGGCTCGCGGGCGAGGACGTCGTGCGTCACCCGCTCGTCGCCGAGATGCTGGGCGTTTTGTAGAAAGGTCAACCGAATTCAGGCGGTTTGCGGCGTACCTTTATAAACGAACTCACGCCATCCAGATCGCTCAAATGGCATCCATTCGCCTTCAGCTTGAGATAGTCTATCAGCAATCGCGACCATCACCAGCGGGCTCACACCCAACCCAACATGACTAGATGGAACAACAATATTCTCGGTATCTGCGCCAGGTTCAGGATGCTGTATGGAGCCACGCCAGTTCACAATGCCATCCCACTTGGTAAAGATTGATGTCGTTGGAACAGGTGGAGCCGCCGCTAAATCCCCATAACGCCCCTCCGATTCAGGTCGGGTTTCTTTCCCGTTGATAGCTTCAAACAGATGTCGAGCACTGGAGTATCGACGATTGTTTGTTATGGGACTCCCAAGAGAAATGACACTACGCACCTTTTCTGGGTGCATTTTGGCCAGCTCACGCGCGAAAACACCCCCAAGACTCCAACCTACGATAGAGATCTTTCTACCCTGTTTCTGATAAACACGCGTGACCAGCTCGTTCAGTTCGCGCTCCCGAACATCGTCGAACTTCAAGTTACGGCCAAGCGACCACCCGTGCGTATTATAGCCCAAGTCATTCAACAGCCCTCTCATAGGACGCGTTGACTTATCAGTCGCTAAAAAGCCGGGCAGGACGAGAACCGAGTGGCCGTCTCCCTTTGGCAATTTGGTCATCGCTTGCCGCAGCAAACCAAATGATCCTAGCTCAAACCAAGCCCTTGCTTCAGTGAGCGTCCAAAATAGTGGGGGCGCGCGGCCGTCTACCTGCGTGGTCATTACGGATCTCCCTTTTGCCGCAACACCGCGGCTATTCTGTCTTCATCACCATCTTAGCGCAGCGATTGAAGGTGTAGCCTAAGCTGCGTCGTTCCGACGAACTAGAGATCCAAAGCAGTGGCGTCTTGCAGATTCCTGCTTAGGCAGACGCCTTCTTTTTGGTAGCCGCAGTCCGCTTGGCCGTAGCTTTGCGACTGGTCGCGGCTGATTTGAGCGTAGAGTTCGAAGCCCTAGGCTTTGTTTTTCTTTTTGTTTTTGGCTTCGAATCCGCCGATTTTTCCAGTCCCATTTTCGCTGGGACAAGTCCGCACGCCTTTGCGTAATCCGCGTATGACTCATATATGCACTGAGCATAAAACTCCGGATCCGGGACGATATTGCGGCATGCCGTGAAAGCTATCGTGGCCGTTTCCATGTAGCTTTGAACAACGTGGCCAATGCCAACACCGTCAACCAGACAAAGTAGTCCGTGCATTGACACGAGTTGAGCACCACAGGAGTAAATTGGCACCGGCGGACCCGGAACATTCGTAACTATGGTATTCACAACGGGCTTCATCATATCCCCGAGCCCCAGCCGTGAATATAGCTGGGCTCCTAGTGCCATAAACAAGGCAGGAGAAACCTTACTCGCCTCAGTCATTTGACGAGCCCCCAGTGCGTTAGTCATGGCTTTCGATTTGCGCGTTTCAGCGTGCACATAAGCGAGCCTCTCAGCAGGATCGGCAATATGCGTTCCAAGCGGAGCAATCATGGCAGCAACCTGATTGCCCATCTTGTTCTTTTCGCCATCGGACCGGACAGAAATTGGTGCCATTGCGGTGAGCGTGGATTTAGGCAGCTCAGATTTATGCTCGAGATAGCGTCGCATGCCACCGCCAACAATTGAAAGCATGACGTCATTAACCTTCGAGCCTTCGGATAGCGCACGCATCGCCTTGATGTCTGTCAAGGGGAAGCTCTGACCTTCAACGACCCGGTGAGGAGATATGGTTGCGTTGAAACGGGTCTTGGGAGCACTTATGGCAGCACCGAGGTCAAACTCTCGGGAAATCAAACCCCTTGCAGCGCGATACACTCCGGGGACTGATTGCGCGGCAACACCAACCTGCCGAATGGGGTTTAACCACGCTCTTACGTATCCCTTTGCGAACATACCGACGGGGTTCGGCTTTCGATCTGGTCTCCATTCATCGGGCACGTTCGGAGGTGCCGTATCGGGTGTCATCGTATGCGTAGCCTGCATCAAATCTATACCTGAAAGCCCATCGATAGCCGCATGGTGAACTTTCGTTACCATGGCAAACGATCCCTTCGGAACATCAGGAATATTGTCTAACCCCTCAACGACAGTTATCTCCCATGGGGGTCTTGTAAGATCGAGAGGCCGGGCGAACACTCTGGCAGCCTGGATACACAGCTGTCGTCGGTCACCAGGCTTTGGCAAAGCGACATGCCTGATATGATATTCAAGGTCAAAGTCCGCATCCTCCACCCAATAGGGATAATCGATACTGAAAGGAACGCGCACAAGCTTCTGACGCATAGTCTTGGATAGCCGAAGACGGGCCTCAAAGAAGGACAGAATATCCTTGAACCGTACAAACTGCCCCGGAGCCGTCGACGGGTCATATATCAGTATACTGCCGATATGCATTGGTGAGTTTTGACGCTCTAAGGCGACAAAACTTGCATCCAGTCCCTGCAACTGTTCCATATCCGATAGCCTCCCTAACGACCGGATGGGCTTATGCCCCGCTCATCCGCTCTATCGCTTTTCCATACTATTGCGTGAACACGAACTAAAAGCCAGTCTTTTGGTTAGACGGCGATAGACTTGCCAGCCAATTCGCTATCCACCCATGGTTTCCATTGCCTTCACGATCGCCGGCAACAGCAGTACGCCTATGACAACTGGAAATACAAAAATGATAAGGGGCACGGTCAATTTCGCTGAAAGGCTGAGCGCCCGCTCTTCTGCCATGAGCATGCGCTTCTGACGCATCTCTCTCGAGAAAATCCTAAGCGTCTCACCGATGCTTGTGCCCATCTCTTCGGCTTGCCGCAACATCGTCGTGAGGGACTCCGCTTCATCGATACCGAGCCGCTGAGCAAAGTTCTGCCAGGCGTCTTGCCGACTCCTACCAGCGCGAAACTCCAAGGCGATAATATTCAAGTGCATTGCAAGATTGGGATATCGGCTGACCAGCTCTCCTGCAACGCGGGTGACAGCCGAGTCGATACTAACACCAGCCTCAACGCAAGCGACCATCAGGTCCAGCATGTCGGGAAAACCTTCACGGTATTCCCGCTCAAGTTTGGACGTACAAATATCGAGATACTTTTCAGGGAGCATCAAACCCGCAACCGCTGCACCACCGCCGCCGAGCAGTGGGCCGAATTGATGCATTTCCGACAAGTAACCCAGCGAAAACAGCACAAATATCTGCGGTACGACGACAGCTATCAAACGAATGGCAAGATAAATAGAAACGGCGTTGGGTCTAATAAAACCGGCGCGCATGAGGCGAAAACGTATGGCGGAGACTTGCTCGCTATTGCCGGGCATTGCCCGCTTACCAAGTTCAGATAACACAGCAGACATCGGCTTCTGCGTCTGACGCTCAAGCCGCCCAGTCTCCCGATTTCTATTGTAGCTCTCTAACCGCGAAACAAGACGTTCTGATTGACGAACAGAGCCAACAATCGACATGAGGGCCGGCATACTCAAGCCCACAATCAGGGCGACGGTGCCGAATATAAAGAGATCACTAAACTGCAGCATTGCCAGTCACCCTATATCCGCACATCAATCATTTTGTGCATGACGAGGTTGCCGATGAACATCCAGACAACAAAACCACCCAGCCAATATTGAATGATCGGTAGGTGTAGAACCTCTCCGTAATAATCTGGATTCATAAGGTGCATGCCACCACCGACAATAAATGGCGCGCAAGTCAAAATAAGTGCCGAAGCACGCCCCTCTGATGATGCTGCCTTAACTTTCAAACGCAACGTCTGCCGATCCCTTATGGCACCAGCTATCAGCTTCAAAAGCTCTGCAAGGTTTCCACCTGTTTTCTGCTGCAAGCGAATAGTGGCCGCGAAAAGATCGATGTCCGGTGAACAGGTCCGTTCGGCCAGCCGGCGAACAGCGTCATTGAGGGACGACCCGTAAGTCATTTCATCGGCCAGCATCCCGAACTCGGTTCCGATAGGATCTGGCATTTCGCTTCCAACAAGTGCGATTGCAGTCGGAACCGGGTGCCCCGCTTCAAGGCTGCGCACGATCACGGACAGCGCGTCTGGAAGTTGTAGCGACAGCTTCGCAGTCCGTTTTTTCCCCAAAGTTGAGAGTACAAAGTACGGGGCAAAGAACAGCATGAAGACGGCAGTGCCTAGTGCGAAAAGTACCTGCCCCATAAGGTGATAAACAACGCCACCGGAAACAAGGGCGAAGAGACACGACATCATTGCCCAGCGTCCGGGCTCGAAAGGAATTGCAGCGCGTGTTACAAGTCGATTGAACCAGCGAGATGACATCGATAGCTCGCCGTCCTCATTAAGCGCACGCTCCTTTCGAAGTTGGACAATTAGCTGCTCAACTGACCCCGCCCGCTCCTTTGCCTTGAGCCGTCGATTAAGCTGCTTGTTCATCTGAGCTTGCGAGAACAGTCCAGTAACGGACTGAACCAGCAGAAATCCGATCGCAAAGAATAGAATGTAAAGCAGCATCGGACCGTCGGTGACATACTCAGAGGACATGAAATCCGGCATAGCGGGCTAGAACTCACGCTGAGGATCAAATGTCTCCATAGGGATGGAAACCCCTCGCCGTTGCATCTCTTCCAGGAATCTCGGGCGCAGACCCGTCGCAACAAACTTGCCGTGCACTTTCCCATCATCACCGGTATGGGTTCGCTCAAACTTGAAGATCTCCTGGAGCTGAATTACATCACCCTCCATACCGACAATCTCAGCAATACTCATAACCCGCCTCGAACCATCTGAAAGACGAGCTGCCTGCACGATAAGGTTAACCGCTGAAGCAATCTGTCCACGGATAGCTTCGACGGAGATTTTCATCCCACCCATAAGAACCATCTGCTCCAGCCGGGTCAGCGCATCCCTCGGATTGTTTGCGTGAATCGTGGCCATTGATCCTTCGTGCCCGGTATTCATGGCTTGAAGCATGTCGAAGGCTTCCTCACCACGAACCTCTCCCAGAAACACGCGGTCAGGACGCATACGCAGGGCGTTCTTTACAAGCTCCCGTTGGCGAATTTCACCCTTGCCTTCCAGATTCGGTGGGCGGGTTTCCATCCGAGCCACATGTGGCTGTTGAAGCTGAAGCTCAGCCGCATCCTCAATCGTGATAATGCGTTCCTTATGCGAAATTGCCGACGATAGCGCGTTCAACAGTGTCGTTTTGCCCGAACCCGTCCCCCCAGATATTACGGTTGAAGCTCGGCACTTCACAGCTCCAACGACAAATTGAAGCATTGGCATGGGCAGCGCACCGAACTCGGCAAGCTTCTCGATAGTGAGTGGCTTCTTTGAAAACTTCCGTATAGAAACTAGCGCGCCATCAATCCCGATTGGACTGATAGCAGCGTTCACACGGCTGCCGTCCAGTAGGCGGGCATCTACAAGTGGTTGACTTTCGTCCACCCGTCGACCAACTGCCGAAACAATTCTGTTGAGAATACGAAGCAGGTGATCATTGTCAGCAAACCTGACGGACGACAGCTCCAGCTCCCCTCCACGTTCAATGTATACCTGAAGCGGTCCATTGATCAGTATGTCTGACACACTATCGTCTGATAGCAACGGTTCGATCGGCCCAAGACCGGTCATCTCATCGAAGACAGCGTCAGCAAACTGACCGATTTCAGCCGAGGACATCGCCATGCCCTCTTCGCGAACAATCTCCATTACGATTGCGCGAACTTGACGCTTCAGATCGGAATCGCCGAGCTTTTCGAGTGAAGAGAGGTCAAGCTCATCAATCAAACGATTATGAACACGGATCTTCGCTTCAAGGAGCGTTTGCGCATGACGGGAAGCAGAATCGGAAGTGTCTGGTTTAGCCGTCGTCGCTAAAGGCTTTTCCGAATCATCCGCCGGTATGGACGCTTCGTTCCGTACAGGTGCAACAGAAACAGTTTGGGAGAATCTACCCATTAGCTACTCGCCACTCCGGTCTGAAGACCAGCACCTTCGTTATTCAACTGCTTCATCAGCGTCATGACATCTCTGACGAGTTTGCTTTTCGGCTTGACGGTCTGGATAGGCATGCCGAGATTCACCGCTGCACGAGCAGATTTCCAATCCGAGCGAACTACCGCGCCGATATCGCGCTCAATTGCCTTTGAAGCGCGCGAAACAGAAAACTCTGTCTTTGAATCGGACATTCGATTCAGAACGAGTTTGCTTAGCTCGCTGTCACTACGCAACGCATCTATCTCGCGGCACATGTCAGCTGCGGCATGAAGGCTCGGGACGGTAAACTCCGAAACAACCATGACTTGATCGGCACCAGACAGGATGGGCTTTGACCATGACTGGCGTGTCCGAGGCATATCTACGATAACATGAGTATAGACCGTGCAGACCGTATCGAGCAGGCGAAGAATAAGGTCGCTCGTAACCACTTCATTGATATCCGGATTACGGGGCGCAGCGACAAGATTGACGCCTGTTTCATGCTCCCAGACATAAGCGCTAAGCAGAGTCGGATCGAGCCGGTCCGGGGCATCGGACAAGCTGACGAGATCGAGCCTGGGTTCGCCCTCAAGATATGAGGCTACCATGCCATCCGCGAGATTTAGATCGATTATGCAAACCTGGTTTGCTGGATCTTGAGCGGCAGCCGCGCATGCCAATTCAATCGCAACAGTCGTGGCTCCAGCGCCGCCGACCGCACCTGTAGTTACCCAGCACTGGGTAGGACGCGCGGTTCCATCGGAAGCAGTTTGAGCAAGCCGTCCCGCAGCCGCTACGATATCGCTGGCACCGGCAGACAACGATGCGAGATCTGAAGATTGTAAGCGAAGCATCGCGCGCACAGCAGGCGCAGGTAAAGCATCACCAATTACAAGAACTTTGGTCTCCGGTGCCTGGCGGGCAATCGTATCAAGCCAATCTGTTGCGCCAGACTGAGAGAGATCAATCACGACCAAGTCAACGCCACTTATGGAAGACAGTTCTTCAGCAGGGTGGCCGCTGAGATCAACGTGACCGGAAAACATCTCAGCCAGCTCAACGAACCGCGAAGGGTCAAGCAGCAGTGCAGGATAAAGGTCTGATACGGGGCCGCCTTGTTCTTTCGGTAAAGCACTCATCATCTTATTTTCCATCTAACCCAACACGCTATTCGCTTGCCGTGCTTTCAATTCCGCTCGAAGAAACATTACTTATGTCAGCCGGCTCACGTGTATTGAGCCGCGTTATGGCAGTTACGGCACGCTCGCCTGATTGGCCGGTCAACCCATTGGAGTTCGGCAAATCAACAGGACGAATGGATTGCGTTGCAATATTGTGGGATACTGCACCGCCTAGCAGACGTTCTGTCTGAAAATCGTGACTTACCGAAACACCGTCATGGGAACAGCCAGCCAGAGACAAGATCGCCAGAAGCGCGCATACTTTTAAATCGTCGAATTGCATTACAATTTGTCCTTTTAGAAGGCTGCGTCTTCGTGCGCAGAAACGGTGCGGTCGAGCAGAAAGAACTCAGCCTCTGTCGGTTCGTCGAAGGCATCCAGCGGCGTAATCAGGTCAGCAACAGATGCCGCAGGCTGCACAAGTCTCGGCGTTATGATGATCACTAGCTCCGTCTCATTGCGCGTGTATCGCTTTGACGAAAACAAAGCACCCAAAACCGGAACATTTGCCAACCAGGGCGTCTGGCTCACATCATTCGTATACGTATCTTGAAGCAAGCCTGCGATTGCGAAGGCTTGACCGTCGCGCAGTTCAACTGTCGTATCAGCACGACGTACGGTAAGTCCGGGAATCTGTATTCCACCAAACGAAACCGCACTTCTGGTATCCAGCGATGAAACTTCCGGTCTGACACGAAGATTGATCATGTCTTGGCCAAGCACTGTTGGAGAGAAGGCGAGACTTACCCCAAACTCACGAAATTCGATCGTGACGACGTCGTCTTCCTGGGCAACGGGGATTGGAAACTCTCCACCAGCCAAAAAGCTCGCAGTATCGCCGGAAAGCGCAACCAGATTTGGACGTGCAAGGGTTCTGAGAACGCCCTTTTCCTCGAGGGCGTTAAGCGTGAAGTCCACAGTCGTCGGACCAAATCCATGGCGGGCGACAACACTTGCTTGTGCCGCAAGTCCGGAGATCAGATCTCCATCGGAGAAAAAGGAAAACTCATCCGGTTCACTTCCCTGCACCCCTATGCCAACTTCGCGGACAAGGTCACGCTCAACCTCCACAAAACGAACTTCGAGCAATACTTGTTGTGCTTGCTGAACGGTCAATCCGTTGGCGACGCCGTCAGGGACGTAGCGCTCTGCAAGTTCCATCGCCGTGGCTGCCGCTCCAGCCGTTGTGATTTCTCCAGCGATGTAAACACCATCGTGTACTGGTAGAACGTCCAGACGTTCTCCCGGCAGTAACGTGGTCAAATCCTTTCGAAGTGCATCTAGCCCGATGGCCACATTTACTTGAATAAGCTCGATCACGTTTCCGTTGTCGTCATAAACGAGGACCGTCGTCCATCCAGGCGTTTTGCCGCGCACGAAGAATGACCGATTGCTTGTCGCAGTCACACTCGCAATGTCAGGGTCCGCTACAGCGATCGTGGAGAACGGCGTTGCCACTTCAATGACTGTAGAGCGCCCACTGCTAACGCTTAGAACGGGTGCGTTTTCATCCGCCGTCAGCTCCGTCCATGCATATGCAGGTGCTGAAGCGGGAAAAACACCGACCAAACAAACCAGTGTCGCTAGAATAATCGATACTCCTTGAGCGTGCTTCATGACGTCTTACCCCTCATCAGCCTGCGCGCGCGCAACCGGTGTTGTGACTGTTTTCTCTTCTTCACCTTCGATGATCCTTACAGAGGCGCGGCTAGGGCGACGGGCCGGTGCCGCACGTCGGCGACGTACAACAGGCTCGGCAATCGAGACGTCCTGCTCAGCGCGCAAGGCAAGTCCGAGACGACCTATGTCGGCGCCTGCCGTTAATGAACCGGCTTGCGTGGGCGTAACTTCGAGTGTGACACTGCGCGCGAGGGTTGCTCCATCGAGCTCATCTCCAAACGCCTGGTCTACGGCCAGAACCCGAACGTTCCTGACAAGTGTCTCAGGTCGATAATTTGCAGCGCCGTTTCTGGAAATGATCTCGCGAGAAAGAATGACGTCCACACGGTGATTGGGAAGCACAAAGCCAGCGACGCCTGTTGCATCGTCAACCTCGATGGAAACTGCTCGAAAGCCAGGCTCTATAATACCTGCCAGCGTATCCCTTGGCTTCGAGCGCGAGACTTTTGCGGCGAGGATGGGTTCGCCGGGCGTGATCGTTCCTAGTGCGAATGTTGGTGTGCCATTCGGGAGGATAAGTTCGCTTGAGGACTTGATCGCTCCTGCGGGGACAAAGTCAGCTGGCCAGTCTTTCAGCTCGAACAGAACATCCTCAATGGCGTCACCACGATTGATCAGAGCGGTCGCCACCAGAATCGCTTCGGTCTGTACTTCTTCGACAATCACTTCGGCAGCAGGACGGGCCGCTTCGGCCTCATTGCTCAGCCAAGTTCTGCCGAACACTACAGCCACAATGCCGACCACAATCGACAGACCGAGTGAGATGATTGGACCAATCCGCATACTTCCAGCCCTCTACAGCAACTACTTTGCCGATATTGCCTCAGCAAACAGGCTTAACGGGCAGGACATAAGATCCGCTAAAATATGGTTTGGAAAATAGGTATTGTCGGGTCAGGTTTGGTTAAAACTTGTGTCGAAGTTGTGATCACACAAAAGACAGAGACCGCTTAAAGCAAGTAGTTTCGCATGGATTCCAGGGCAAAGCGCTTCTCCAAGTACGACTTTGCATTAACACTCAGGCGATCTTCGTAAAGGGATAAGTGAAGTTGAAACGCGTAGTTGATGCGATCCGGATCCCTCTCGAGGAAGATGTTCGCCTCGCGCGTAAACTCCGCGGCGTATCTGAAAATCATGATGGTAATCGTCGTAATCGAAGCGAGCTTCTCATCCGATAGATCTAGATGACCTTCGTCGCGAAGGGCAAGCATGAACTTTTTGAATTGATTGGCAGTATCCAGGTACAGGGTCGGTAGACGATCCGAGAGCTTTCCAATCAAGGACTCGTAATCTCTTTGATCCCTGTAGAAAAAACGGAACGAGTTAAGTTCGTCGGCCATCATCAGGTAGAAAGTGGCATAATCGGCCAGCACATCATTGTCTGAAGGCGCAACCTGGAGGCGGAGTGTTACAGTATCAAAAAAACGTTGAAACAGACCTTCGAGCAATGCCTCGCGATCATTGAAATGATACCAGAGATTACCTTCTGCAATATCGCAGTGATTGGCAATTTGAGCAGTTGTAACTTTGGCAAAACGACGATCATTGAACAGCGATAAAGCTGAATCCAAGATGCGTTCGCGGGTTGGCATTCTACTCGCCATTTGGACCCATCCAAGCCCTGACCCTCATTAAAATAGTAGATTTCAGACTCCCGCCTTGTCAATCACTAGGGCTCGACAAAATCGGCGAAAAGCGCGGCGGCACCAACGAGCGGAGCTTGCTCATCAACAAGCAGCCGCATCGGAATTTCGCTCATATAGTTAGTCTGAACGCCACGGGCTGTGAAGCGATCAATAGATCCCTCTTCCCGAAGATAGCTGGATAGTTTTACAGAAGCGCCGCCAGCAATAACCACACCGCCTTTTGCACCGTTCGCAAGCGCGATATCGCCCGCAACGGTCATCACTGTTCTCGCTCTCAATCTGCAGATCTGCAAACAAAGGGCATCTCCATCAGCTGCGCGGTCCGATACCTCACCGGGCGAAAGATGTTCGTGATCCACACCATTCAATTCACTTACAGCGCGATGCAATTCGTGAAGTCCGACGCCCGCGCAGAGAAGTTCATTCGGAACATACTCTCTCTCCCTGCGAAGAATTTTATAAAGTTCCCATTCTTCATCATTTGCAGGTGCGAAAGCGCCGTGACCACCTTCACCCCCAATGACGTGCCAGCCCCCACCGGGCAGCTTCAGAAGAGAAGCAATACCGAGGCCAGTACCCGGACCAATCACCAATACCGGCTCGTCAGGGTTTGCCACACCGGTCTTGAGTGAAGAAAACGCGTGTGCAGACATTTCAGGAATTGAGCGAGCCATCGCCGTGAAGTCATTGACCAGTATTGCTTTTTCAAAATCAAATTCGCGCTCCAACTGGTCTGAACTTACGGTCCACGGTCGATTGGTCAGGCTTATAGATCTTCCTTTGGGAGGCCCCGCAAGCGCAAACAAGGCTGCTTTGCAGGAACGACTCTCTGTTTTCAGATATGATTTGAGAACTGAATAAAAGTCGGAGAAGTCGTCACTCCGATATTTCTGAAAGTCGCTGAAAGCAGTCGGCTCAGTCGCTGGATCTATAGTTGCCAAACGAACATGCGTACCGCCAACATCTCCCACAAGCACACGGCTCATAACGCTTCTGCCCGGTTCAGGGGACGTCGTGGTAAATAAGATGCCTGGGCATCGTCTTGGAAACGAGCAATACCGCCAACCGGATCCGATACTCTTTTTGAACGCCCGACTATTGCACCCAACGCGAACACACCTTCGGGGATCAAAGTACTGGGGTGATAAATCGAAGACATCAACTCGACTCCCACCAGCTACGGAGATTTTTGCGCAGTAGGAAGTCGGCGGAAGCTGGCCCATTTGACCCTGCCGGATATGTATCGATCCGATCGCCGAGTTCACTCCAGGCGTCAATAAGGCCATCGGTCCATTGCCACGCCGCTTCGACTTCATCACGGCGCATGAAGAGAGAAAGATTTCCCCTTACGACATCTAGCAGCAAGCGTTCATAAGCATCGGGGTATCGCTCTGTGAAGTTTGCCTCGTAAGACAGATCCAGTGGCAGCGATTTTATTCTCAAACCGCCGGGGCCAGGCTCCTTGATCTGAACGTATAGCTTTACGCCCTCGTCAGGCTGCAACCGAATGACAAGACGATTGGCCGCTATCTTCTCAGGACCGAATATCGAATGAGGCGTGGGTTTGAAGTGGATAACAATTTCCGACTCACGCTTGGTCATGCGTTTTCCAGTGCGCAGATAGAACGGCACACCAGCCCATCGCCAATTGTCTATATCAACGCGCAAGGCAACAAATGTTTCGGTCTGACTCTCACTCTTTCCAGAGAGTTCATCGCGGTAAGCTGGCACGACCGCGCCATCACAAACACCTGCAACATATTGGGCGCGGACTGTCTTATCCTCCGCATCTCGAGGGGTAAGGCGTCGCAGTGCGCGAAGCACCTTCAGTTTCTCCGTTCGGACATCATTCTCCCGCATCGAACCAGGGGGCTCCATAGCCGTCAGGCAAAGAAGTTGAAGCAAATGATTTTGAACCATGTCGCGGAGAGCACCGACGCCATCATAGTAATCAGCTCGACCATCTACACCCAAAGTCTCGGCAACGGTTATCTGCACATGATCGATTTCGGATCGTGACCAGACGGGTTCAAAAAGCGTATTCGCAAATCTCAGAACCATAAGATTCTGGACCGTTTCCTTTCCAAGATAATGATCTATCCGGTAGATATTATTCTCATCAAAAATGGCGCAGACGCCCTCATTGATTTCCTGCGCCGATGAAAGATCCCTTCCGATCGGTTTTTCCAGAACGACACGCGCGTTCGTCGTATTCAGTTCAGCTGCACCAAGAGCCCGACAAATGGGAACATACAGGCGGGGAGCCGTGGCCAGATAGAAGACGCAAGGCCGACCCGTTTCATCAATGAGCTTGTCTTTTATCTTATGCCAGTCAGCCGCTTCGTCTGTGGCATCCATCGGAACATATGAAAGTCGATCCGAAAACGACGCCCAAGCCTCCTCGGACCATCTTTCACCGGTACCTTTTCGACAAGCCTCCCGAGCATGATTTGAAAATTCATCCGTACTCAGACTTGTACGAGCCGATCCGATTATCCTGGAATCTTCTGGTATCTGGTCATCCAGCCAGCGATGAAACAAAGCTGGCAACAATTTCCGCTTTGCAAGATCTCCGGTCGCACCAAAAATCACAATGTCGAAGGATGGAACCGGAAGAAATTTGGCCATAATCGAATGGATCCCAGCAAGGTACAGCGTTTTTTATATTAGGCCTCAATCAAGCCCCGAATAGTGACACCGCTGTCAAACATCAAGTCAATTTCCCTTCGAAAATGGTCCATTGCCAACAGATGATCTATGTATGAATTCATAATCAAACGGTCCGGTTAAATTGGTTTCGTCTTCTTCGCCCGCACTCCGCAAGAGCGATGCAACAAGCCCCTTCACTGCTGCTTCCGCCATGGCCTCGACCGGTTGCCTGACAGTAGTCAGCGATGGATTGGTTGCGCTCGCAATGAGGGCATCATCAAAGCCAACGACCGACATGTCCTCTGGAACTGATAACCCAGAATCAACTGCAGCCCTGATCGCTGCAGCCGCCATATCGTCATTGCTTGCGAATATGGCAGACGGCGAATTTTCTTGAGCCAGCAGTTGATTTGCTGCGGTCAGTCCCGACGCGAATGAAAAGTCGCCGGAGCTAATGAGAGCGTCTTCCGATTGGATCCCAGAGTCCTGCAGTGCGCGGAGATAGCCGTTGAGCCGCAGCACCGATGCGCCGTGATCCTCGTGCCCCTTTATGAATCCGATACGCCGGTGACCCCGTTCTATCAATATCTTTGTCAGTTCCATCGCAGCGGCAGTGTCATCCATGCGGACCGATAACATATCGTGCGTTTTGCCGCCGGGTGATATGAGCGCTGCCGGTATGTCCAGTCCGGCGAACCTGTCGACGATTGACGCAGTGTCACCGACTGGTGGCAGCAGAAGCACGCCGTCAACGCGTAACCTTGCGGCAGTCGCGGCGATGCGTTCCGCTGTTCCTGCATCGGCAATGCTGCACCGTTCGACAATCAAGTGATAATTGTGCTCTCGGCAGGCATCGAGTGCGCCTTTCTGAAATCGACTAAGATAGCTTTCAGATGCTGTATCGTAGAACATCGCGAAAATGTAAGATCTGTGCCCGGCGAGGCTCCGCGCCGATACGTCAGGCACATAATTGAGGTCACGAACGGCGGCGTTGACTTTGTCCCGCGTTTCGGGCCGCACGTTCGGTTCGTTGTTGAGCACCCGCGAGACAGTCTTGATCGAAACGCCTGCGAGATCAGCAACATCGTTTATCTTGGGGCGAGTGTGCCGAGCAGAAGACCTCGATATGCCTATGCGTCGCCTCCTGTCTCAGTCGTCTTCGGTGTACTGGCTAGCCCCGGTTTCCCAGGCGAACATGCCATCTCCGCCGCGCCATCTGGCATAGGCGTAGCACCCCTCATGTCCGGCTTCCCTAGCTAGGAATGCAGCCCAGTCGTCTGCACCATCCACATCGAACATGAATGGACTGACACCCCAGAGCAGTTGAGCCTGGCGCAGGCGCCGCTCGTCAACCGATCCGTAGAGAATGGGTGTCGCGCCGCGCACGCGGGAAAAGCGCGCCAGTCTGGCAATTGATCCTGTTCGCAATGCGATGGCGCAAGCACTGTGCGCCTTGGCGAGCGATTGAACGGACTCGGCAACAACATCGACGAGTTCGTCGTGGGCAGGCGGACCAATGCCATCGAAATGGTCCACGGATACTTCGTAGTCCTCAGAACTCTCAGCCGCTTTGATAATCCGATCCATTATCGCAACTGCTGTCGCAGGGTGCCGGCCGATTGCTGTTTCGGCAGATAGCATAACGGCATCTGATCCCTGATATATCGCTGTCGCCACATCGCTCGCTTCTGCGCGCGTCGGCGCGGCATGCTCAATCATGGATTCAAGCATTTGCGTTGCGACTACGACAGGTCGGCCAACACCCCTGGCTATTCGAATAATACGGCGCTGGATAACCGGCACCTGCTCAAGGGGAAACTCGACACCCAGATCACCACGCGCGACCATGACAGCGTCCGCGGCCCGAACGATCGCCTCGAGGTTCTGTATAGCTGCTGGCTTTTCCAGTTTTGCGACAAGCGTTGCACGGCCCGCGATCAGAGCCTTCGCCTCCTCGATATCAGCGGCAGTCTGAACAAAGCTCAGTGCAACAATGTCGACACCAATCTCCATTGCGTAAGCAAGATCTTCCGTGTCCTTTTCCGTCATGGCCCCAACCGGCAGCGCTTTGCCGCGGACGGTGAAGCCTTTCTTGTCACTGAGTTTCCCAGGCAAATCAGATCTGACACGAACAATGTCGCCAACCTTTATTACGGTGAGCTGCAGCTGACCGTCGTTCAAGAGAATTTCGTCTCCGACCTCCAACTGTTCTATAATTGAAGAATGGGGAACGGGGATGACACCGGCATCCTCCGTCGCCTCCTCAGCAGACAGGGTGAATTCTTCGCGAAACCCAAGACGTATCTCGCCGGTGGGGAAACTTCCGCATCGAATTTTGGGCCCCTGCAAATCAGCAAGAATTGCCAGCGGGCGGCCAACTTCCTTTTCGATGGCGCGAACGGTATCGAAGGCGCGTTTGTGATCTTCGTGGCTACCATGCGAAAAGTTCAAGCGAAAAATATCTACGCCAGCAATCGCCAGCAATTTTACCGTCTCAGGCGACCGCGTTCCGGGTCCTAGCGTTGCAATAATTTTGGCGTTCCGGCCGCGC
>JBCCIW010000048.1:0-16137 GCA_039028055.1 Pseudomonadota bacterium
ATCACGTACCCATCTAATTGAAGCATCTGTGTGCGCGCCCTCTGCAATCTGTAGCATCGCCTTCGATGGCTCAACGGCGACTACGCGATGGCCCAGCGAGGCAAGCCACGCCGCGTCTCGACCTGTTCCTGCTCCAACATCAAGAGCATCGACCCACCTTCCCGAAAAGCGCTCTTCCAGCAACAATTCTAGACCCGGATGAGCGGAGCTCGCGGAAATGCCTTCGTAGCTTTCCGCCAAATCCTGAGCGTGGCGGTCGTAGTATGAAACTGAAGGGTCATCCTGCATCGTTACAACAACCTCCGACCAATCTGTCTGGAGCCACGTGATTACCAACAAACCAAGGCTGGTCAAAGATGCTAAACCAAGCAAGGTTTGAAAAGACCGGCGCACCACGAGAGGCCTATTGTACCAGCGGTCTCCTTTGGCCGATACGAAGTTGTCACCAGACGCTTGTTTTATCCAATTTAGGGTGCACTCCATCACATAGCGCAGCCTTTGGATCACGAGAAACAAAGCCGCGTTACCAATCGTAGCCATCGAGAGCAAAGCGATTTGGAACAGCGGTTGCCCGTCAACTTTTGAGACACCAAACCACAAGCCACCTGTTAATGTCATCGAGATGAGAGGGATTTGCCACATCTGATGATTCAACGATCGAAACGTCTCGTGGTTCTGTTCAAATGCCTTCATGTCGAACTCAGAACGAGATAGCTTCGGTGGTGTGGTCACTGTAGAATTCTCTTCAATAAGCTAATGTTAGATGGCCAAGGGTGCTTCGGCTATCATTGACAGTATCTCAACCCACACGCAAACGGAGGATGGCTTCTTGACGGTATTCTTTCATGGCAGCTTTGGTCTAAATAGAAAACGCATGGCTCGGTTGCTGAAAATCGGACTCGAGAACTCTTCTTATCGCGACAAGGACTTGGCAGCATCTTTCGGATATGGTGCCCCTTTTGCGTCAGCCTATCGTTCGTGGCTTCACAAGGTTGGGATAATTGAATTGCGTTTTCCAATAACCCTCACTGCGTTCGGTGAGGTCATATGGGAGAAGGATCCTGAGATAAAAACGAAGGCCGCTTTGCAGTTTTTGAATCAAGAACTTACAGATGAAAGTCAAAAGGCTGAGGCTTGGTATTTCTTTGCCGGTGAATTTCGCGAAACTAACCTGAGATTTGCCAAAGATGATCTCACACGAGCATTGATCATGAGACTCAGTGCTCATGATGCTACTCACTTTGGCCCAGACAGCAAAATGATACCTGTAATTGTGCGGAAATTACTGGAATGTTACACATCAGAAGCTGCCTTGGGTTCGTTGGGTGTATTGACGAGCAGAGGTGACGATGCCTTTGAGTTTGCTACCGACGTTCGATCGCCACAATTTCATAGTCCGAGTGAACTTGAAGCGGCAATGGCATAGTTCTGACTTCTCTCTACGAAGATTCATGTTGAGATGAATACGTGCGCATGAATCTACGTTAATTGCTCTTTGCATCTGATGCTTGTTGTGCACAATTCGGTCCTATGTTGCTTTCCGATATTGAAATCCCAGTAGACCTCGACACGTCCGCCGATGAAATCGAGCGAGTCCTTCTCAACCCATGCTTGGCTGCCTCCGCCACCTACGATCGAGGCGTTGGTTTTTTTACGTCCCGCTGGCTGCAACGTGTTGCCTCAGGCATGGCATCCTTTGCGGCAAATGGCGGCGCTATGCGTCTGGTCACAAGCCCAAAACTGGCGCCGGAGGACTGGGCTGCTCTAAAAGAGGGTGTTGACGCAAGATCCCATCCAACGCTCTTGGATGCCTTGTCCAAAGAAGTTGATGATCTTGCAGAAATGGCCGAGTCGAGGCCGGTTCAGATGCTATCATGGATGATAGCAGATGGTATCTTGGAAGTTCGCATCGCCATACCTGTCGCGAAACTTGACGGAGATTATCATCCCAAGCTTGGCTGTTTTACTGATGGCGATGGTCAGAAGGTTGTGTTTCACGGGTCGCAGAATGAGACCGAGCAAGGGTTTCGAAACTTCGAAAGCCTTGATGTGTTTTCCAGCTGGGCCAGCCCACACGATGCTCGGCGCGTTGAGAACCACTGCAACCGTTTTGCACGTATTTGGGAAGGGCGCGACCCCAACGTTCGGTGTTTCACATTGCCGACAGCGATCAAAAAGAACTTGGTCAAATTTACATCGAAGAAATCTCGACCCTATAATCTCAATCCGAAGCGGCGCGTGAAGCCAAACAAATGGCGGCATCAGGACGATGCGGTTGCAGAATTTATTTCGCACCGTGCGGGTGTCCTTGAAATGGCAACCGGAACTGGGAAGACGCGAACTTCACTTAAAATAGCGCATGAACTGATCGAGAGGGATCTCATCGACAGTATCATTGTTACGACAGGAGGAACGGACCTTCTTGAGCAATGGTATGATGTCCTTGTCAGTGATGGTCCGAACTGGCCAACATATCGCTTGGATGGCCAAAATAAGGATGCCGCTGCCTATCTCAGGCGCCCCAAAGGAAAAGTCCTGGTTGCTTCGAGAACCATGGTAAATCGTGTCTTGTCGCGTCTGCCAGAAGCGATCACAGACCGGACCCTTCTGATTTGCGATGAAATTCACGGGCTTGGTTCCCCGGCTCTTCGCAAATCCCTTAGCGGGTTGATGTCTCCGTTTAAGTTTAGGCTCGGTCTAAGTGCCACACCAGAACGAGACTATGATACCGCGGGAAATGAATTCATCGAAGCAGAGATCGGTCCAGTGATCTTTCGCTTCGCCTTAGAAGAAGCCATCCGAAGAGGCGTTCTTTGCGAGTTTGACTACGTGGCGCTGCCCTTCGAGCTTTCAGAAGAAGACCGTGCCGAACGCGGTCGCCTCATACGCGCGCATGAGGCCGCCAAGAAAGCCGGTAACGCGCGACCCGATGAAGACCTCTACCGTGCGCTAGCAGACGTTAAGAAAACATCGCTTGAGAAGCTACCTGTCTTCTCAGAGTACTTGCGACAAAATCCCAAGAGCCTCGACCGATCCCTCATTTTTGTTGCGACTATGGCCTATGGAGAAGAAGTTCAAAAGCTTGTCGCACAACATACAGATGACTTTCACCCTTACTTCACCGGCGATCATCGCAACAACCTTACAAGATTTGCTGAAGGGGACCTCGACTGTTTGCTTACATGCCACAGGCTTTCTGAGGGTATCGACATCCAATCGGTAAAATCAGTGATGCTCTTGTCCGCAGATCGCGCTAAGATTGAAACGATTCAACGCCTTGGGCGATGTCTCCGTACCGATGCTGAAGATGCCGGCAAGCGTGCGTTAGTGGTTGATATGGTTTGCGTCGATGAAGACGGGATGGAGGCTGCGGACACCGAACGATCTACCTGGATCGAACGTGTCGCTGAAACAAGGCGCGAAGAATGACAGACACTTTATTTCCTGAATTGATTGAGGCATTGCGGGAAGTTCTGGAGGACGCAGGCCAGGACTCCCAGTTCGACCAACAGCTCACTACGCTGATTGCGAACGCATATGGCGGGAATGCTGATCGGAAGGACGTGGAGCTCCTTTTGAACGCTGTGACACTGGACGCAGAAGATGGACATTAAAATCAAGGCTTGGAAAGCCGAGGGGCTTCGCGGCGCCATGCAGGATTTTCAGATTGATTTATCCGACCCACTTCGGCCGATTGCCTTGATCCAGATGCCCACAGGCACGGGTAAGACTACAACCATGACGTTGTTGAGGAAGGCGTTCTCTGGTGATCCATTTTCGAGGGACGAGGTAGAAGAACTAAGGGCTGAAATTGGACCAGAAGAAGGCCTTTTTGAACTGGAGTTAGGGCTTGATCAAACAAATTGTAAAATCAAGATAACCTTTGATTTCGTCGATTTGAGCGCCCGCTACAACACGGTGCTGACGCCTGGAGGCAACCGACAAGGCCACGCGCTTCCTCGGCCTTACGATCGCCTCTTGGACAAGAACCTTGCGCGCCTCTTTGTATTTGATGGTGAGCTCGCAGCCGAATTGCGTGACCGCCACCTCACAAGTGCAGACGAAGCGATTGACTCTCTTTACAGACTTTCGGTCCTTAGCGGACTGAAAGCAGATGCTGATACCGTTCTGGAAACGCAGCGCAAGCAAAATAAACACATAACCGGGCAGCAGAGCAACACTGTGCAGCGTCGCAAGGACGCTCTGATTGAAGCGGAGGACCGGCTTCAAGAGCTCGTTGAAGAGCGACGCGTCACTAGCCTTTCCGAAGCATCGCTTGCTGAAGAGCTCAACACCCTTCAAGCTACGATCAATGATCTTGCAGAGAAAAACAGCAAAATTGATGACGCTTACGAGGTCGCGAAAGGCGATGTCGCAACAGCTGCCGCGCGACTAGACGCGGCACATGCGCAGGTGTCGAGCTATTTCCCGCGACCACAAGCCTTACATCCTGCGATAGGTGTACGGCTTGCCCATTGCTACGATCAGATTGAAGCGGCCAAACTCCCCGGGCCGTCTTCGAAGGTATGGTTTGACTGGCTATCCAAGCAACCGGAGTGTGTGTGCGGTCGTCCTCTAACAGATCAAAGACATCGCGAGACCATTCTAGAGAATAAGGACCAATACCTAGGTGACGAGCAGCATGGTCTCGTCAATCAAATCAAAGGCGCTCTCAAACAGGGGGCCGTCGCTACCGCAATGGCAACAGAGACCATTGAGGCCTTGGATGAAGCAACTTCAGAACACCAACATGCCAAGCAGCAACTGCGTGCCGCTCAAGACAGGCGAATTAAGGCCGCTGGCGGGAACATCGACACACTGCGTAGCCAGGAGAAGAAGATTGAGAACGATCTGAATGATGCCCAGAAGATTTTGGCGACCTTAGATGCGAGTGACGGAGGCTCTTGGAAGGATAGTATCCCACTCTGCCAAAAAGAGGTCGACAGTAGAAAGGAGGCGCTCAATGAAGCTTCAGACACCTTTAAGACCTATCAGAAAGTGAAGTTTCTTCAGGCTATTCTCGACGAGGTGGCAGCAAAAACCGTCGAAAAGGTTCGAACCACCATTCAGGACCGAACAAACGAAAAGCTTGCCGGTGTTATCCATGCAGAGAGGCTAACAATCGACAGAATTGACCGAGCGCTACAACTAAGTGGCTCGTCGCGTGTCCGTGGGGAGGTGAGCGTAGGTCAAAGCCTTGCCGTTGCCTATGCATTTCTCACATCGCTTTTTGAGCACGCATCTTATCGCCTTCCATTTATAGTCGATAGCCCTGCTGGCCCCATTGACGTCGAAACTCGGAAGAGCGTTTCAAAGCTTTTGCCTCAAATGTTTCCCCAGCTCATCATGTTCGTACAGTCAGGAGAACGAGAAGGCTTCGTTGAAGCTTTTTACGAGCGCAATGATGTTCAGTATTTGACATGTTGGCGCGAACCAAGTGGGATCCGCACTGAGTGCGGGCGAGAGGCCTTTGAAGCCTTCCACAGCGATGATGATGCTAAGCCTAAGGGCGATGCAACATGAGCTTCAGGATGCCAATACGCGGGGAAACCTACGCTTCAAGTAAGCTCGCTCGTCAAACCGATGCTTCGAAATACATCGTCACGGATTTCGACATCTACTATGCTGGGGCTGTTTTGGGCCTTTGTGCTCGTCAGCGGATTCCAGTCGAAAACTACGATGCGGAAATTAACCGCGAGCTTACAAGAACCTATCCCAAAGATCGGCTGGAGATCGCAGACACGATTGCTGGCATGCTGGTTGAGGCTGAACTGACACGCCAGAGCATTGACCCGGGCAATGCAAAATTAATACTCGCAACAATCGAGGAGTACCTGTCGTCTGCCTCTCAAACACGGCTAACAACCGCTGGCCATAAACTGTTGGATCGTTATGCTGCTGCCGGGTTTCGTCTTCTTGAGGAGCGTTTTGGCGATGATGGTTTCCGCTATGAAGAAGAGTTCTTTGTTGCCTATCTTGGGCTCCTTGATGAGATTTGTAGCTCCAACAACACTGAGGACAGACGATAGATTCTAACCGAGGCAGCATCCAAGACCTTTTTGAATTTCTGCGCAGGGAAGAGCTTGCCTTTGCGCGTTTAGACAAGGGTAGCAATCCGCAAAACCTGCTTCGCTACTGTCAACCTACTCGGAGGAGCGAAAGCTCCGAAGTTGCTCGCTCGAAGCACTGTACAATCTTCGGAATATCATCTTGTCGTGTCTGCCGGCCCAAGCCGAGTCGGAAGGCATTACGGGCTCTTGGAGTGTCTCCGAACATGGCGAGCAGGACATGAGAGGTTTCGACATGTTCTGTGGCGCAGGCGCTCGATGCGGAGAAGCAGATGTCGTTTCTTAGCTTCTGCATCAGCGCTTGTGGCACAACGCCATCGATTGTGAGAGACATCGTGTTTGGCAACCGCGCCTCTGTGTTGCCATTGACCTGCACCGCTAAGGTCTCTTTGAGTTCCCTTTCAAGCTGGTCTCGCAAGGCACCAATCCGATCCCGGTCTTGGTCTATGTTTTTTGAGATGAGCTCAAATGCATGTCCAAGGCCCGCAATACCAGGCGTGTTCAGGGTCCCTGCCCTCAAACCCTTTTCCTGACCGCCACCAAACATCACTGGCGCTAGGTTGACACGCGGCTTTCGGATCGAGCGGTAAAGGGCCCCTACTCCTTTCGGGCCATAGGCCTTGTGTCCTGAAAAGCTCGCCAGATGGATGGGGGCGTTCTTGAGATCAAGTGGCACAAAAGCTGAGGCTTGCGAGAAGTCCGTGTGAAGCAGCGCCCCAGCCTCTTCGGCAAGCTGGCCTGCCTCGAAGATGGGTTGCATAACGCCCGTCTCATTGTTGGCGGCCATGACGGACACCAATCCGGTCTCATCTGTCAAAGACTGTGCCAGCTCATCGAGTGAAATCTGGCCACATTCATCTACCCCCAATCGCGTTACCCGCGCGCCTTGGGCTTCGAGATGGTCGAAACAGGCCAGAACAGATGGGTGCTCGATCTTGCTGGTGATCAGATGCGTGCGTCCTGCCTCCTTGAGCCGAGGGAATGCTCCAAGGATCGCAAGATTGTTTGCTTCCGTGGACCCGGCTGTGAAGACGAGTTCGGTTTCCTTGAAATTGAGATGGCCCGCAATCTGCTCGCGCGCAGTCTCGACAACCCGAGCAGCTGCTGATCCTTGGCTGTGCTCAACACTTGATGGGTTCGCATATACGTCCCGACTGACACGTATGACCGTCTCCAAGACCTCCGGATCAATCGGAGTAGAAGCGTTATGGTCAAGGTAAATCGGTGCTGACATCGCTTCACGCACTTCCCGCGATCAGCTCGGCCGCATCCGCCGGGGACTTGAGGCGAACCGAGAGTTGCCGCACACCACGATCGATGTGCAATCGCAAGCGTGTCAGCAAATCACTGTCGTCGGTTTCGATCTCCTCAGCTCCAAACTCGACGTATTTCAGAAGGTCGATGAAGAGAGGCTGGAAATCTCCAAAGAGGGTATAGGCGTTGAATTCTTGACCCTCTCCCGCGTCTTCGGCTGCGCCGGAAATGGGCCCTGCTTCAAAGGATGACAGCATGGCCATGCGGCAAACGAGGTTGGGTGTCAGACCGGATCTTTGTGAAATGATCCGCACCTGGCCGGTCGCTGTCGATGAGATCCGAAACTTGTTAATGTGCATCGGTCGTCTCCAGAACCTGTGCATCTCCTTCGGCGCTCGAAACCGTGATCTCCGTGCGCTGCCCACCGGCTACGGCACCAATCTCAAAACGTCGGCTTACATAGGGGCTGATGAGCTCTGACAAATCTGGGGTCAATTCGGTGTCGGTGCACAGCATGACGACCTGCGCCGAGCTGCGCGGTACGTAATTCGCCATCAAGTTTGTCCGGTGTTTCTGGTCCAGACGCGACAACGGCGTGTCGATGATCATCGGTAATTCGCGCCCACTTGTTCGGCCAAGCGCCCAAAGCATTGAGATCGCAAAGAGTTGCCGCTCGCCGGCAGAGAGTTCGGATGGGGTAATCTCTCTGCCCTCTTTGCCCATAAGCTTGAGCTGAAAACTGTTGGGGTCGACGATCACGTCATGCACCAGCGATTTCCGTGTGACGAGGCCGCTGAAGGCCTCAATGAAATGCTTGGAAAGCGAGGCGAGGCGCAGCTGAACAATCCGCTCCTCATACTCATTGAGCGCGGCCTGCGCTCGCGTCGCCAGGTCTCGATTCTCTTCGGCCCTTGCAAACGCGAAGACGGCGTCCTGGGACTTACGCAACTCGCGCTCCAGCCGTTCGATCAGTGCACGAGCCTGAGTCGCCTCGCCTTGCTTGCGATTGAGCTCAGTTTCGATGGCACCGAGTTCGAACTCTGCTTTCTTCAACTCCTCAAATGCCCCGGAGGCAGCACCGGGACGGAAGTTCTTCAACTGATCCTTCAAGGTTGCACGTTGCTTTTGCAGCTCGGCCAGTTGCGCAGCCAATGAGGCCACCTTCACCCGTTCGTCCGCAATCTGAGAAAGCTTCGCCAAGACCCAGTCCGGTTCCGTGCTCAGAGCCATTCTGGACCCGTTGCTTTGGCTGGTCTTAGCGAAGTCTTTGAGCTGCGCAAAATGCGTCTTCGTCCATGTCTTGTTGTCTTTGCCCACGGCCGCCTGAAAACTCGAGACAAAGGCTTCGATTGCTGTCGCGCTTTGCTGCCCGCGCTCCTTTTCCAGTTCTGCTGAGAACTGTTCGAGAAGTTTTGGAGCCAGGGCAAAAAGCGCGACGCCGTTTACAAGCGACTTTAACGTGTTGGTTTGTTTGGTTAGGTCGGCTTCGACCCGCTTTAGCTCCTCTGACAGGGTGTCACGGCTGAGTGCGATGCTGCCCCCCTCCAGTTCAAAGACTTTCTGTGACGCCTCGCTTCGCCGCGCAAGCTGGGTGCGCTTTGCTGATAGCGAACCAATCTCCTCTTCAGCCAAGACCAGATCAGACTTTGCGATGTCTAGGTCGCGCCGTAGACCTTCTAGGTCGGTGTCACTGTCCCGGTCCATGCTGCGTGATTTGTAGAGGGCGAGATCGCCCCGTAGCTGATCGAGAATATCAATTCCTAGCAAGGATTTGATTGCATCTGTCAGCCCAGTGCTTTCCTGATCGTCAGCAATATCTTGGATCTTCTCTCCATCGAAAAAGAAAAGCTGCGACACGCCAGCTGGAATGATGTCTTCAAGATAATGGTTCCAATCCTCGCTTGGGATATCCTCCACTGGGGCGCCATTGCGTTCAAACTCAAGGCTTTCAATGACGCTAGCACCGCGGGCCGCCCAAGATCGCCGCACGGTGTAGAGGTCCTCGTTACCGAGGTGTTGGCTCTTGAATGCCAATTCGACAGAGGCGATGCGGTCCTTGGCGAAGTTGTTGATCCGTTTAAGGAGATGCCGCTCATACTCGGCCTGCCCTACACGCGCACCGAGGGCGCGTTTGCCGTAGAGCGCCAAACGTACAGACTCCAAGAACGTTGTCTTCCCGGCGCCATTGTGGCCAACAACTAAAACCACAGGTTTTTGCCCGTCTGGCTTAGGTGCAAGATCAAAGCGGTGTTCACCGCCATAAAGACCAAAATTAGTGAGACAAAGAGACTGTAAAATCATGACTCAGTCTCAAACAGAGGGTCAGACGAAGATGCCTTGCGCTCTTTCAATCGCGCTTTGCGCTCGTTCAAGACTGTTCCTTCGTCTCGCCACTCTTGCTCAAGGATCGAGGCGATTTTCCGGTGAATAAGGGTCCTCCGCTTGAGGCCCCGCACAGAACGCTCTGCCTCCAGGAGCTGGGCCAAGAGACGTGGCGGCAAGTCATGCGCGGCGCAAACATCTGCCAAGACCTTGGCGTCATCAGCTTGGAATTCAAATCCGTCGTTCGCATCGGCTGGGAGTTCTTTGCCCGTCACAGCTTTGAGGGTCTCTGAAACAGCGTCGTCCCAGTCACCCTGTTCGCTCCGCCAGATTCTACGGATTTCCCGCAGTTCTTCGACCTGAATAAGATCGGTCCTCTCGCCGGGCGGTGCATTGGCATTTACCTGCTCTTGCGCCTCCAGAAGTTTCTTCAAGAGTTCTTTACGGTACTCGAAAAGATAGGGCCCCGGAATGGATGTCTCTGCATCGCCCACAAAGGTCACAGAGCCGTCCCGTCTGCGAAAATCCCGAAACTTCCGCTTCCGCTCAGGGTTCTGTGTTTCAGCCAGCTCGTCACGGAGATCAAGCAAAGGCTCAAGCCATTCCTCGCCATTCTCAACAAGCGCCTCCATGGCCTTGTCTTTTGTCACAACCGTGCACACCCAGCAGCCAAAGCGGGAATTACCACAGCTTTCGGTCTGCTTGTCGACCACAAGTGGGCACTCGCCAGCTTGCGCGTTTCGATACATCGCAAGCAAATCGCGGTTGTCCGATCCCCAAGGTGACTGATTTTGTAGCAAGAAAGCCCAAACATCATCCACACTGAAGGTTTCGATCGGCGTGAAGACGAAAGCGCCGGGCAAGGTCGAGTGGCGAGACAAAGCCGTCCCGTCGATCTTGTGCAGCGACATCACTTGCGCGCGTGTTGCGCTTTCTGATGACCGGACGCCTAGAACCATGACAACTTCGCCATATTCGGCAACGCGGTTCTTGATGAAGGCATTGGCCGGGTCAATTTTCAGGCGCTCTGTACACCATCGAAAGCGTTTTGATGGCGCCGGATATCCGCGACCAATCAGGTTCACCCAGAAGCTATCTGAGATTTCCGGAATCACCTTTTGTGCGGTGATAGGCATGTTCTGGTCTGCTGCTGCCACGTTGATCGCAGTCAACGTCTCATCGATGTAGTTTACGATCACGGGTGTTTCGACAAGCGTGTCAGAACTGAGGACAAAGATTGGCTTGCTTCGTTCGTCTTTCGGAAGCGCGCGAATGGCACTCCAGATCAGTTGCAAAGCACAGGTTGAGTCCTTTCCGCCGCTATACCCGATCACCCATGGCCGGTCGTCCGCCGCGTAAACGGCGCGGATATGTTCCTGCAGAGCGACAAGATCGAGCTCCGCCCTCTTTGTTTGGTCGGTATCCTCATTAGATGTCATGCGACGATCTTCTCCTCAGCTAATGACGCCAAGTAGTGGTCTTCATTCGCTTTTTCTTTTTCATTGAGCGGCAAGCCTACTGCCCCAATTAGGACGTTGGCCGCCAGATGTAGAGATTTCACACTACCATCCATGCCGCGCGCGCCCATAACGCGTGGACGCCAGAGCTGGGCATTGCGCTTGCTCCAATTGATCTCCGCGAGCGGAGCCAGGCTTTCCGCCCACCCATCGGGTTTAGCTCCAATCAGTCTTGCTCCTAAGACACCAAACGCTTGCAACATGACGCCATGCGCATGAACCGTTTCTTTGCGTAAATCACCTGCGGTCGTCGCGCCGCGCATCAGTTTCTGCCAGTCCGGTATGGCCTCAGAAATCTGACGCCAATATGCGATCACAGTGCTTTCAGTGTTTTCACCGAACCGATCCGCGTCTTGCCCGGCGAGCCACTTGTTGGCTTGATTCAGGCTGGACAAGGTAAAGAGGTTTTTGGCCCGGTTCGAAAGAGATGTTTTTTCAAGCTCGATGAATTCTTGGAAAAACGGAACGTCTTCTAGCACGCGCGTGCTCAGACGCGCCAAAGGGTTTCTGCGGTCATAGAGGACGTTCAAAGACCCGGATGGACGTACGGCATTCTTGTTGAGGTCTGCGAACATTTGCTGGCAGCGCTCGAGCCCCTCATCCACGAAAAGCACAACCGAGATAGTTTCGTTTTCTAGTTTGGGTCGCGTCTTGAGGGCTTCTTCGATCGCGGCACGACGATGCTGTCCATCGTTTAGAATAATGCGCGCTGTCATCGAAAGCCGTAGCTCGCCTACATTACGAAACTGAAGACCATCGCTGGCTGGGGTAAACTCAAGATCACCATCCACGGACGCGCAGAGAGATGAGAGCGTATACTCTTCGAAGTTTTCCGAGAGGTAAGATGCGATTTGCGGAACGCGGACGTTTGACAATACGCGTTGAGCGCGCAGGTCCGCTGGCAATTCCTGACTGTCAAACTCAAAAATCTTTGGCACCATCTTAAGAGGGACCATGATCACATAGTATTCGGTTCCAGCTTGAACGCCGCGTATGGCCGCAAAATTATAGAAATTACCGCTCATGGGACCCCCTGCCGTTAGCTGGAAGTCTATGGAAGTCTCTCAGGAAGTCAAACTGTAAACTGACATGGCGAAGGAACAACACGGTCTGTTTGCGCCGCGCCAGATCGGTCGCCCAAACTCAACACAGTTTCGAGGTACAGTAAGCACACCTTCATTGAGTATCGCGCTCTTGCTCGACCACTACAAACGAAGGGCATGCTAGATCAAGCAATCTACAGCGTTACGGCCTTGGTTACTAGCTGAAGTGTGGATTTTGGATTGTATGAACTTATGGAAGTCCTGTCGTCGCAAGTAGGTGACAAATCATTGAGCTCTTGCTGGCAGTGCATTTCTGAGCTTCATTGCCGATAATTCGACATCGTTTCAAACGTAGACTACATTCGCCCATGCTTCGGTTTTCCATCTCGGGACAAGCTCGCCAGTGTTCCATTCATACAGCCAACCGACGAGATCCCCGGTCTCTCGGTCCAGTATGCGTTTGATCGCCTTCGCGTGAAGACGCCTAGGCTTGTTGTTTGATCGACGTCCTCTCCGATTGCGAGTTGGCACCCTGAGAATGACAGCCGCACCCTTCGATCCCGCAGATACATTCCCACCGTCAGCCATCATCGGTTCCCCTTATATTGAGGTCTCTGTGAGCGAAACCCGCCGCTCACAGTAGCAGTATCGGCAGCGAACCGCCTCGCGTTGCAGTTGTGGTTATCATTTTCGCGATTGCACGATAAACTACGCAAAGGAGCGAAAAGAAGCGCAAAAACAGAGCGTAAGCTGTTGATTAGAAATGATAGATTCTATGCTGCGCCGCAGAGGTCAAACGAGAACTTTAAGCGGCTTTTTGCTCGTTTAGCGGCATCTGGTGTCGGACGCCCTGTTGATAAGGACGGCTTCGCAGATGGTTCGTGGACGCCTGAATTGCTTGCTGATGAAATTTCCGCGATCGACGGCAACGACAAGGGCGTCGAACTCAGAACCGTGCAGCTGTGGTTTCAGGATAACGATCACGGAATCAGTGATACAAATATTCGCTGGCTCGCTCGAATCTTCGGTTGCGGAGATCCAGAACAAGCCAGCCAATGGCAAGCGGTGTTGAAGGCCTCCAAAGAGCGTTTGGCGGCAGAGCGGCGCGCAAAGCGTTGCAACAATGGTGGCGACCCAAAGGAGATAGAACCGTTCGCGACGGTCATCTACGAAGTTCCAATAGACGACGCGAGCTACGAGGCTTCATCTTGCCCTCCTGCAGAAACTGCCTGTGGACAAAGCGAACCAACGATTTCGGGTCTGAACCTGGCTTTGCGGTGTGAGCAACTGTTCAGTGGTCCAAATACAATGATTATGCCAATCATCATTTGGGGCGGGCTTGGGATATTGTGGTTCATCGCCATTAGCCTGGGCGTCCACAGCGTAACCTACAGTCCGTCCCCAGACGTCGACAAGCAAGTCGGCTTCATCTGGTCACCCGGATGGAACATTGGTGAACCGATTTTTCTTCCGATCTACCTCATCCTCTGTGCTTCGCTCGTGACCGCTTGGCGGGACACCAATCGTCAGCGGCTCATTGCGTTTGGAGCAGTCGAACGCAATGATAGTTGGCGCAGCAATGTGGTTCGTTTCACATCCTCGTTTTGGGCAATATTCTTCATTTGCTTTGTACTGATTTTCATCGTGCAGTGGGTCGGAGTATACCTCATGCCCTTGCTGGCCGGCAGCCCTGACGTTCCGATGATTGACTGGATGTTGATTGCGCTTGTGAGGCCCGAAGTCTTGTCTACGGACGGAGCAATCTTCGCTTCGTTCTTGGGGTTCTTTTACTCTGGGATCATCTACTGGTTCTTGTTTACCGGTTCGCTCTTTCTGTTCATCATATCGGCGGATTTCGCCGCGATCTCAGCGGCCAAAGACGCAAAACATATCCCGGCATTCAATGGCCTCGTCTTTAAGAACGGCATGAAGACGATGGAGGTTGTCTTTCGCTGCACGATACTTGGCATAATGGTCGCGTTATCGATCAAGCTGAACGCGGCATACCTCGTCTCGGACGCAGAAAGCATCACCGGATGGATTTGGAATGATGCAATGCTTTTGATGGGATACCGAACAGATGTTTGGACTTGGATCAATGGGAGCCCGTCACCCTTCTTTACAAGCTTCTTACTGCTATTTTTGCTGTGCTTCGTGTTTGTGGTATGCCTTTCTCAAGTCAGATCCGCATTCGCCACAACGAACCTCTTTGACCAAGAAAGAAGTTATGCCCGAAGAGCTTGGTTTCGCATGTACGTTGTGCTTGGAATGGTTTCAGCCGGGTACCTATTGATCGGTCAGTTTTACGGGTTTTCCGTGATTTTGGGGCTCAGTATCGCGGTTGCTCTCACAAGTCTGCTTTGGCGGGTGGAGCCTACAAGCAAAATACCAAAGGCGAAGGGCGAGCCATGAGAAGGGCGCTTATCCATACCGACATCTCCGTTGCGCCAGAATTGGCCGAAGGCTTTATGATCACTGCTTCCGATGGCGTCGAGCTAAGAGTTGGACTTTGGAGAACAGACCAATCTTGCCGAGGTACAGTTTTGATTTTCCCAGGGCGAGGCGACTACATTGAGCTTTATGGTCATCCGATTTCGGCCTTAGTAGCCGCTGGCTATCATGCTCTGGTGGTCGATTGGCGGGGACATGGACTGTCTGACCGCGTAGCAGCAAACCCAAAAGTGGGCCATATTCGCTCATTCGACGAATACCAATTTGACGTTGAAGCGATCATGAAATGCGTCGATGAGTTGGCGCTTCCCAAACCCCTATTTGTTGTCGGTCATTCCATGGGTGCTTGCGTTGCACTTCGCGCGCTTATCAACGGGATGGACGTGACCGCGGCAGTGTTCTCTGCACCAATGTTCGGCATCTACATGGCGTCATACGAGCGCGCTGCAGCTTGGCCTCTGACCTGGTTCCTGCGCGCGATCGGACGCGGGCAGATGTACGCTCCGGGCTTCAACGATGACAGCTACGTGTTCAAACATGACTTTGATTCCAACACCCTCACCAACAGCCTTGAAGAGTATGAACGATGGGTCATGCAAGGCACGAAGCACCCCGAACTTCACACTGGCGGGCCTAGTATGGGTTGGCTTTACGCGGCTCTTAAAGAGTGTCGTGATCTATCAACTCTACCCTCTCCGGACGTACCATGTCTCACCTTTTGCGGTGATCAGGAACAAACCGTCCGGGTGTGCGCAATTCGCGAACGACTGAACAACTGGCCACAAGGGCATCTCGAGCAGGTTCAAACTGCAAAGCACGAATTGTTCCTTGAGCTTCCTGATGTTCGCGAGAAGGTGATCGGCCAAATGATTTCATTTTTTGGTCAGTTCGAAGCATCGGACGTAACACAGCATTGATGGGCTGAGACACCGACCGTCCCACATATCCCGCAGACAAACCCTAACATGGCATTCCGAAAGGATTTGCCAAAACAGTATTATTTTGCCAAAACCGTAGTATTGTAAGTCATCATTCACCGCGCGCACAAGGAGGCCCCATGCTGAAACAGCTCAGAAACACAGCCTTGGCCGTTGCAGCGCTCGCAGCAGCCAGCATCACCGCTGCATTGCAACGTGCCGAGGCCCAGACCTACCAAATCGACTGCGCCATTCTCTTGTGCCTATCTGGTGGATGGCCTGCATCCGTTCCATGCGCAAGAGCCCGCGCCGAATTCATTCGCCGCATCACGCCATGGCCGGTTGAGCCACCTTTGCAGATATGGCGCTGCCCTATGGGCGCAGCCTACACCGTCGATCCCGACACTCTGACCAGCAAAAGGATTTATGAAATCCTCCTTGAGCTGGATCAGACCGCACCGCTGCAATCCTTCCCCGTGGATGAGGCAGGCACCCCGGTCACAGGCATTGATGGCCGACTGGCCGGGGCACCTGCCCCGACATTTCAAGCGCCCCCACTCACGGA
>JBCCIW010000049.1:0-16012 GCA_039028055.1 Pseudomonadota bacterium
CGCCTGAGGAACGCGTTCGGGTCTGGTAGCGGACTAGATACGAGCTGGTTCGTCTATGATCTCGGTCAATGTTACCCCAAGCTCACCGTCAGCTATCACCAGTCGCCCTCGAGCCATGAGGCGATCCGAAACATAGATATCCACGGGCTCATTCGCGCGTCGCTCAAGCGCTACAATATCTCCAGAGGCCATGGATTGTAGGTCTTCAATTGCCATGCGCGCTTCGCCCAAGACCACATCGACCTGCACAGGAACGTCCATCAGTCTATTTGCGAGGGCAGGATTATCTGCGGAATTCATCTGAATAGCTATTGCAAGAAAGTGTTAACGATATGTCGATGTCAGGGTCTCATCGAAGAGGTCACCCTGACCATCTACAATGATCTGGCAGGTTGCAGCCATAAGCGAGCGTGCTCGTTTGCGATCATCAGCTTCCATCTTCGCTCTATCAAGACAGGAAGCGAGCTCGATCATGTGCTCTAGTGCAGAGCGAAGGTCTTCGGATGTCTGTTCCAGCCGCTTTAGTATTTCGGCATTTTCCGCCTCAAAGTGTCTGGTGGTTTCCTGCCGAGCTGCCCGCAGCATTTCGGAGAGCTCATCAGCCGTCATGGAGACCATTCCGTCACTTCGACCCCTGGCGGACACCCCTCCGAAGTCAGACGAAAATGAGAATGCCTGCAATGACTGAATGGAGCGTCTCATCACTCAATCAGCTCCTCAGTCGAAGAAGACGATAGAAGAATATCTCCGCTTTCAATAAGCGATCGGGCTAGGCGCGTCATGTCAGAGCGGGCCGCATCCGATATGGCCTTCTCTATGTCTCCGAGTGCCGCCATTTCTTCTTTTAGCATGTCTCGAGCGCGGCTCGTCATATTCTGAAAGACTGCGTCCGACACAGTGACGGCTGCTCCAAGCATGGCGATCGTCAGCGTCCTTCGTTCCAATCGTGACAGAAGGGTTTGAATACCCGCTGGGGGCAGGGACGCCAGATCATCGAAACCGAACATCAATGTCTGAATTCTTCTTCCGGCATCTGGCTCTGCGGTCTTCAATGCAGAAAGAAGCGTTTTACTGGCCTCAGGATCAAGTTCATCGAAGATTCGAGCGAGATTCGTCTCATGCAGCTCTACATGGCTATCGCGGTACTCCAGACGGTCCGCAAGGGCCGTCTCTATTGCAGCCATCGCCTCTGCATGCGGCGGGCTCATGTGAAGCATCCTTTGGAGAACATCGATCGCGACGAGTGATGGAAGATGTCGAACAATGTCCGCAGATTGAGCGGGCGACAATCTACCTAGAATGATGGCGACGACCTGGGGATGCTCGTCGTTCAAGATTGAAATGAGCGTTCCATGCGGCACTGAGCTTACTTGGTGCCAAATCGAATTTTCTCGGCGATCTTGCCGGTCACCTTTTAACTCTGAAAGCAAAGCATTTGCTGCGCGGGCTTCGTCCTCAGCGTTGTCTGGCAGCGTGTCCATGACCTCTGTAATCCGCGCAGCGTACTCTGGTGGAATTTCAGCCCAGACTTCGGCGCCGTGGGCACCGAGGGCCCGCATCAATCGAGCCGATCTTATCAGGCCATCCGCAGTTGCCTTATTTGCCAGTGCTGGCAAAGCCATCAGCGAGTATCCTCTTCATTCAGCCAGCTAGCAATGATTTTGGCCGTTTTTTCAGGTTGGTGTTTGGCGACCGCAGCCGCCTTTTCTGTCGATGAAGCAGGCTTCGCAAGTCGTGTCACTGCAGGTGTAACATGCGGTACAGAATCAATTACTGCTTTCGGATCTGAAAAACTCACCGTTCGCTTGCGGCGATAAAGATCAAGGCTGAGCCAGCCAGAGATACCTGCCAGGGTGACAAGGATGACTAATTCGAAGAGATATGATGCACCCGGAGCGGTGAATGTTTGATCGGCAAAGTTGGCAGTAGATACCGTCACCGAGCGGTCAGGTGCCATACTCTGGATGATTTCGGTTATGCGCTCAGCGGCATTCGCAGTCTTACGTTGGCTCGGCTGATTTGAATTAAGAAGAACGACAAGATCACCAGTGCCCGAATCCCCAATGCGAACATTTCCCGCCCCGACAAAGGTCTCGGCAACTGTTTCGTAGGGGGAGGAAGGCACCAAAGGTGCGTTTGGATTTGATGTCTCTGAGAGCAGACGCAACAACAATGCGCTAGCTGAAAGGACAAACAGAGCGATAGCGACCCAGATTTGTGTCAGTTCAGTCCTGTTTGCAGACTCGCTCACCGCTTAGATCTCCATGCTGCAGCTAAGAGTAGCTGTAGACGAGAATTCTAAGCGCACCGTCGTAAACGCGACTTTAATCGTCTGCGGGCATCGTAAGACTAAATACGACGATACTGCTGGATACGGGTTGCGCGTAGGCCTTTTGCGCCGTGGCTCGTGTAAAGACGAACCCAGCCGGAGAATTCTTCATCCGATAGGCCATAGCGTTCGCACGCATCTTCCTGCGAAAGGAGACCCCCTTTCACAGCCGCTACGACTTCCGCCTTGCGACGTGTGACCCAGCGTTTCGTGCCAGGTGCGGGAAGGTCTTCAAGCGTCAGGGGGCGCCCATTTGGCCCCGAAACACTCACTACGAAAGCATTCTGCTCACTCATTTTGTCCACCTCATAAGCAAGGGTATTCTGTCCCTCGTGCGGTAAACATTACAGCATGCGGCTTAAGGCGACGCTCAGCCGGATCGATCAGTTTTGATGAAAATTCGATATGTCTTGCCGAGACGCGTTTGTAATTCCTTGGCAAAGCTGTGCCGGATTGGCTCAGATCCGTTCGAATTGTCGCTTACACCCTGCAAAATGGAGTTAAAACGCACTCCAATGCGACTTTATCCAAAAGAGGAGCTTAAGCGGCTTTTTCAGCGTATGCACTGATAGTCCTGGCGATAAATCCGCCACCGAGCACCCGGCTCGGCGTTGAGACATCATATAATACGCAGGCCTGGCCAGGCGCGACACCTTCCTCAGCATCATCGAACCGGATGACGACGTCGCCATTATCCAACCAGAGCCTGGCCGGAAGCGGTTCGCGGGTGGAGCGCACGCGCGCGAGCACCGGCCTTTCCGCCTTTGCAGCGTCTGCCATATCGCCGTCGCCCAGCCAGTTGATCTCCCCAAGGGTCAAACCAGCCGTCAGCAGGGCTTCACGAGGGCCGACATAAACACGTCTTGCGCGTGCGTCGATTTTAACCACGAATAGCGGTTCACCGGTTGCAACGCCAAGACCACGGCGTTGTCCAATCGTATAATTGATAACGCCTTGATGGGTGCCGAGCAGGCGGCCGTCCAGGTGCACAATGTCACCGGTGCGGCCAGCGCCCGGGCGGATCGATTCAACAACTTTCGCGTATGATCCTTCCGGCACAAAACATATATCCTGACTGTCGGGCTTTGTTGCGACCGGTAAGCCATAATGATCGGCGAGAGCTCGCACCTCTGTTTTTGGCATGTCGCCAAGAGGGAAGCGCAGATAGTCAAGCTGTTCCGGTGTGGTCGCGAAGAGAAAGTAGGACTGGTCCCGGCTCGAATCATGAGCGCGATGGAGCTCAGCTCCATTTCCCGCATCCTCACGCCGAATATAGTGGCCTGTGGCAAGACAATCGGCCCCAAGATCCTTAGCAGTTGCGAGGAGATCTGCGAATTTTACCGACTGGTTACACCGAATACAGGGCACAGGTGTTGATCCTGCGAGGTAGGTATCTGCAAAGTCTTCAATAACCTGCTCACGGAAGCGGTTTTCGTAGTCGAGCACATAGTGCGGTATGCCAATCTGGTCGGCGACGTTCCGCGCATCGTGAATGTCCTGTCCGGCACAGCACGCTCCTTTTTTCTGGATTGCGGCACCGTGATCATAAAGTTGAAGTGTAATGCCGACAACGTCATAGCCTTGGTCTGCCAGCAATGCGGCGACTACCGAGGAATCAACGCCTCCTGACATGGCTGCGACAACCCGCGTCTCCGACGGCGGTTTGTCAAACCCAAGCGAATTGGTCCCGCCCCGATAGGCAGGTTTCTGGATAGCCATTGTCTCATCTCCAACGGGGTCAAGGTCCCGTGCAGCATAGGTTTGGTGATTTAGGGGAGGAGAGGCTGCGGAGCAAGGTTAGGGCCGTGCACCCAGTGCTCTTAGATTACTCCGTTTCGATGTCCCGGCGAACTGCGTCGCTGCCCAGCAACTGATCCATTGCCCGTGCGGCGTCATAACTTTTGTCGGCAATGAAGTGTAATCGCGGCGTGAACTTCAGCTCGATTTCCTTCCCTAGCTTTCCCCTCAAGAAACCGGATGCCTTGTTTAGAGCGTCTGCAACCAAGTCTGCGTGATCGGTATCCTGATCGCCGAGCGGGCTGCAGAATACGTTGGCATGGCGAAGGTCCGGCGAGCACCGGACTTCTCCAATGGTCACGGAAACCCCTTGCAGCGCGGGATCACGGAATTCCTCTCGAGCGAATATGTCGACAAGAGCATGTCTAACAAGCTCACCAGCTCTTAACTGCCTTTGGCTTGGTTCGAGGTTTTTAGGTTGGCGGCCACGCTTAGCCATACATCCCGCACTTTCAGAGTTTGACGTGCGCCTTGATCGCTTCATGAAAGGCCACACGTTTAGCGCTGTCATTGCCAAACCAGTGGTCCGGAATCAAGACCGTATCGCTACCACGAACCAACAACGCGATGGATTTGGGCCCCTCGCGGATCTCTTCAATAGCGTCCCACTTAATTTCCGTGCGGATCGCACCGCGCTCAATAACGAGAGCATCATCCGTTATGACCGTGTGCGAAGTTTCATCGCATTCTCCGCCTCTCCCGTGGGTCTGCCGATACGACCACCTCATGAAAATCAAATACCAGCTGATGCCTGCGAAGGCCGCAATGATCGCAGATAGTAGAAAAGCCCAGTACCCGCTGTATCCGGAGTCTATGAGCGATGTCCGCGTCGAAATTGAAATTCCTGCAGAAATGATGGGAGCTGTAACGCCTGCATAATACACGGTTGTTGGCCCAATTGTGCCGGATCGTGTGATGTTGGTCAGGCGCTTCAGGTCTCCACGCGACAACTTGCCGGAGACATCAAGTCTTGCGTGGTCTGTTGATCGGGTTGCCGCTTCTACGCTCATAGGTTCAGCTCCTATCAAACAGGAGTGAACATTCCGTTTTCTGCTTCAGTCAAAACAGCCGCTACAGGGTTGTTAGAAAGAGCCTATTCAAGGCGTCTCTCTATCTCTTCAACCTGGAAGCACTCAATCTTGTCGCCTACGCGAATATCCTCATACTTCTCGAAAGCCATGCCACATTCCTGGCCATTCGATACTTCCGGGACCTCGTCCTTGAAACGTTTAAGTGTCTTCAGATTACCCTCATGGATAACCGTATCGTCGCGAATCAGTCTGACACCGCAGCCGCGTTTGACAGTGCCTTCCGTGATCCGGCAACCAGCAACTCTGCCAACTTTCGAAATATTGAAGACTTCCAGAATTTCCGCATAGCCCAGGAATGTTTCGCGTTTCTCTGGCGCGAGCATACCGGACAATGTGTCTTTCACGTCGTCGATCAGGTCATAAATCACTGAATAATAGCGAATTTCAACGCCTTCTTTTTCAGCTAAGTCGCGGGCCTGCTTGTTCGCACGAACATTGAAAGCAAAGATGGGCGCTTGTGAGGATTGAGCCAGCAGAACGTCGCTTTCGGAAATCCCGCCAACAGCGCCGTGTATGACTTGCGCGCGAACTTCCTCTGTCGAGAGTTTTTCAAGGCTTTGGGAGATCGCCTCGACTGAACCCTGCACATCGCCTTTCACAACGACGGGCAACTCCGAAGCCTCAACACTACCATCTTTGAGGCGTGTGAGAAGCGTTTCAAGAGACGCCCTGGCAGCGGCACCGGCACGGCCCTGGGCCTGACGTTTCTGACGCTGACGATACTCTGTGATTTCGCGAGCTCGTGCTTCCGTATCGACAACAACGAAGGCTTCACCGGGGTCGGGTGCGCCATCTAGGCCAAGAACCTCGGCGGGTAGCGATGGTCCGGCCTCCTTCATCTGCTGGTTCCGCTCGTTAACAAGCGCGCGGATCTTACCCCACTGTGCTCCGGCAACCACTATGTCGCCGCGCTTCAGGGTGCCTCGCTTGACCAGAACGGTTGCAACGGGGCCACGACCTTTATCGAGTTGGCTTTCTACAACAACGCCGTCTGCGGCCCGCTTTGGATTAGCAGTCAGCTCTAAAAGCTCCGCCTGCAGAGTAATCGCCTCTGTAAGCTTGTCGAGACCTTCACCCGATATCGCCGAAACGCTGACAGATTGGATTTCACCGCCCATATCTTCAACCTGCACATCGTATTGAAGGAGTTGAGTTAGTACGTTTTGCGGGTTCGCATCGGGTTTGTCGATCTTGTTCACAGCGACAATAAGCGGAACCTCTGCGGCCTTCGCATGGGCAATGGCTTCCTGCGTTTGTGGCATCACACCGTCATCCGCCGCAACCACAAGGATGACGATATCGGTGACATTCGCTCCACGAGCGCGCATGGCTGAAAACGCCGCGTGCCCCGGCGTATCGAGGAAAGAGATTTTGTCACCGGCCTCGAGTTGAACCTGATACGCACCAATGTGCTGCGTGATTCCACCTGCCTCGCCAGAAACTACGTCGGTTTTGCGTAAGGCGTCGAGAAGCGACGTTTTGCCGTGATCGACGTGCCCCATGATGGTGACTATAGGCGCACGGGGCTTCAGATCCTTTGGATCATCTACTTCGCCCTCAAGACCGATTTCTACATCCGACTCAGCGACGCGTTTCACGGTATGGCCAAACTCTTCGGCAATCAGTTCTGCTGTATCAGCGTCGATGATGTCATTCGAGCGCATCATCTCGCCTTCTTGCATCATGAACTTTACGACGTCTGCCACACGTTCTTTCATCCGGCCTGCAAGCTCTTGCAGCGTAATGGTCTCCGGGAGCTGAATCTCTCGTGACACTTTCTCGGCGTCGGAGGAGTCTCCACTGACACGGCGCTCACGCTCACGTTCGCGGGCGCGGCGTACGGATGCCAATGATCTTTGACGCTCGCTATCATCCCCAAGGGCTGCAGCAATCGTGAGTTTACCCTTGCGGCGCTTTGGCTCGCTACGGGGTTTCGACCCGCCGGATCCCTTGTTGAAGGTGTCCCGTTCGCGCTCTTTCTTTACCCGGCCACCGAGTGCCTCAAGCGACGATGGTGGGGGAGGTGGTTCATTGCGTTGCGTGGCAGCTTGCTTTCGATCGCCACCGCGAGCACGAGGCGCAGCCTTTGCCGCTTCAGCCTCTGCTTTGCGGGCGTCTTCTTCTGCCTTCCGTCGAGCCTCAGCCTCATCGCGCTCCTTTTGAGCCTGAGCCTTGCGCTCCTGCTCTTCTTTGAGGCGATTCCTGGCTTCTTCTTCTTCTTTCGACTTTGCAGCGCGCTTCGCCTCTTGCTCGTTCCTGGCTTTCAAAGCGGCTTGACGAGCTTTCAGCTCAGTTTCGGTAATACCCAATTTGCGAGCGAGTTCAGCACTCTTCGATAATCCGGCCGATTCAGTCGCTCCGGATTTCGCTGGCTCGCCAGATTTACCCGGCGCACCCACCATGCGGCGCTTCTTCTTCTCGACGACCACCTGTTTGGTACGACCGTGGCTGAAGCTCTGGCGTACCGTTCCGCTTGAGTTTCCCCGGGAAACGGTCAGCGGTTTGCGCCCGCCTGATGTGTTACCTTTGTCTGTCGTGTCACTCATAGACTATCAAATACCAAATATTTCCGCGGTCTGCACCTCTACAGACCACTACTAAGTTTCCCGCGTTCCGGAATACCAATCTTGCTCCGGCGCGGGCCTGAAGCCGATCAGGCGAATGTAGTCGGCCGCCCAGTTTCTGGAAAACGCGCCAGTTTCAAGGAGCGCATGTACCACATGGGATCGCCCGAAGGCCATGCCTAATTCATCAGAAGTCAGCGCTCCCGCTGTGTTGAGCTGGTCATATAGGCTCCTTCCTAGAAAATACAGCTTGTTTCGTCCGTCTTTGGCACTGTCGCTAGCGCTGATCAGCACACCTGGACGGTTTTTTTGTAGCGCTGATTTTACTTGATCGAAGCCTAGAACGACCGCCCCAGCTTTTTTTGCGAGACCGAGAGTCGATTGCAACCGCCTGAGGAGCAGCCGTTCGACCAATTCGGAGAGGTCAGAAACTGCGGAGGTTTCTGCCTTGAAGCTGCGCGAAAATACATCCTCTCGAACTGCAGTCGAAACAGCGTCTCTCGAGGCTGTAATCCACACACCACGGCCGGGCAGTTTTGCCGCAACATCGGGGGCGGCGGAGCAATCGGGTCCTCGAACAAAGCGCACCATCTCCGTCTGCGGACGTCGTGTCCTCAGCACAGCGCATTGGCGGACCGGTTCTCCGGTCGCGATTACTTCGGCGGGGTTGTCATTCTGTTTGAGGTGCGGCATCTGATCCGCCCTCCGTATCATCTTCGCTGCCAAGTGCACCCAAAGCTAGCAGTGCTTTCTCTTCCTCAGTAAGATCCATTTCTTCAGCGACTTGTTCAGCCGCCATTTCCTGTTGCAGCTGATCCACAGCCTCTTGCTCGATCCAACCGGCAAGAACACGTGCTTTCATAATGAATATTTGAGCGTCGTCCTTCCGCATTTCGCCTTTTGGAAGAATACCGGCCTGGAAAACCGGCTTGCCGTCGGGTCCGGGTTCGCGCCAGCCCGTAATATCATCCGGGACAAGGCCTGCCACATCATCGACGGATTGAACGTCATTTTCGCCGAGACGAACCGCAAAGCTGGGAGTCATGCCTTCCAGGTCCATGACGGCATCTTCAACGCCAAGTTCCCGGCGGCGAGCATCCTGCTCAATGGCGAGTTTTTCAAGATAGTCGCGGCCACGCGCCTGGATTTCGGCTGCAATGTCTTCGTCGAACCCTTCAATCTGCATGAAATCCTCAGGAGCCACATAGGCAATTTCCTCGACGGTCTCAAAACCTTCAGATGCCAGAAGCTGCGCCAGCGTCTCTTCTGCATCGAGTGCCTTCATGAACAGAGCAGTGCGTTCTGCGAACTCGCGCTGATACCGCTCCGAATCTTGGCTTTCAGTAACGAGATCTATTTGCCAACCGGTCAGCTGGGAGGCCAGACGTACGTTCTGGCCGCGGCGTCCAATTGCGAGAGGGAATTGGTCATCAGCGACGACCACTTCGACGCGTTGCTCATCCTCGTCGAGAACCACTTTGGAAACTTCGGCGGGCTGAAGCGCATTCACAATGAATGTCGCGTCATCGATAGACCAGGGAATAATATCGATCTTCTCGCCAGCGAGTTCCCCGACAACCGCTTGAACACGTGCGCCTCGCATACCGACGCAGGCTCCAACTGGATCAATCGAAGAGTCATTGGAGATCACACCGATCTTAGCGCGACTGCCCGGGTCACGTGAGCACGCTTTAATTTGGATAACGCCGTCGTAGACCTCCGGCACCTCCTGAGCAAACAGCGACTTCATGAAATCTGGATGCGCACGGGAAAGGAAGATTTGCGGCCCTTTCATCTCGCGAGATACTTTATAGAGATAGGCACGGACACGATCTCCATTCTGGAAATTCTCGCGCGGTATCCCATCATTGCGCCGAATGATGCCTTCAGCTCTGCCGAGATCAACAATCACATGGCCATACTCAACACGCTTGACGATGCCATTGAGGATCTCGCCTTCGCGATTATGGTACTCATTGTACTGACGTTCCCGTTCGGCGTCTCGCACCTTCTGGAGAATTACTTGCTTTGCCGATTGCGCCGCCACACGGCCGAAATCAAACGGCGGAAGCTCCTCCTTAATCTCATCGCCCGGTTCGAGATCGGAATCGATCTTGACGGCGTCTGTTAAAGGGATCTGCTGAACAGCATCCTCGACATCATCGTCCGGTGTAACTGTCTGGACACGCCAAAGCGTCTGCTCGCCGCTGTCAATGTCGATTACGGCGCGAATATCATGCTCTTGTCCATAGCGAGACTTCGCTGCCTTCTCGATAGCCTCCTGCATCGCTTCGATCACAATGGCTCTGTCGATGCCTTTTTCTTCGGCAACGGCCCGGGCAATTTGCAGAATTTCCTGTCTGTTCGCGGAAACGCCTATATTGCTCATATCTCTTCTCCTGAAGCATGGGTCTGAGCTGACCCTGTCTGATCCTTGATGTTCGGTTCGTTCATGTCGATCTCTGCTGCGGCAGCCGCGATCAATTCGTCTGTCAAAATGAGCGAGGCTTTCGAAAAATCGTCCAAGCGTGCCTCAAGCTCCGATTTGTCGTCTAGCTGCAGCTTGATGGTGCCGTTGCTCTCGTCGGTGATAATACCGCGAAAGCGTCTTTGACCATTGAGCGGTCGCACAAGTTCAATTTTGGCGGCATGGCCGACCCAGCGGTCAAAGTCTCCCGGCCGAGTAAGCGGGCGATCAATTCCAGGCGTTGAGACTTCTAGGGTGTAAGCGTCAGATATTGGGTCTTCTGCGTCGAGTACAATCGATATTGCTCTAGATAACGCGGCACAATCTTCAACATCTGTGGGTGCGCCACCTTCCTTTTCCGCCATGATCTGCAGACTTGGGCGCTTCCCGCCGGTCACACGTACGCGTACAATCTCCATTTGGAGACCGCGCGCCTGCGGTTCAATGACCGAGAATACTCGTTTTTCCTGCTCGGTATTGGCGATCATGCGAGAGTTTTGTCCGGCCTGAATAATGAAAAACGGCGGCCCCGTTTCCAGAACCGCCGCCGATATGTTTTCGACTTGGTGCATATATAACGACAGACTTCACGTTTGTCACCCACAGCTTGCCGATTGATTTTCCGCCCTTTCGAACTCGAACCAGACTGGCTGACAATCACCTAGCAGTTTTTGTTGATACCGTGTTGTGATGTGATCGTCGGGAGGCATGCGCCAATCGTCGGGATGTGCTGCGAGCCAGCGGAACGAAGGATGACGGATAAACCGTAACAGGGCCTCATTCGCATAAGACATTACATCCGTCGCGAAACGAACCTGACCACCCGGTTTTATAATGCGCCCAAGCTGATCCAAGAAATCCGTTTGAACCAATCTTCTTTTCTGCTGTCGTTTTTTCGGCCAGGGATCAGGAAACAGAATTAGAATGCGATCAACGCTTTCTGGGGCGAGCGACGTGATCAGCGGCCTTACGTCGTCCATGAGTAGCCTTACATTCTGGAGATCGGTATCTTCGATCTGACCCAGGCACTTTGCCATACCCTCGATAAAAGGTTCACAGCCTATAAAGCCAGTTTTGGGGTGCCGCAGCGCCTGGCCAGTAAGGTGCTCGCCGCCGCCAAAGCCGACTTCAAGCCAGATGCCTTCAACTTCAGGCGCAAATAGTGTTTCGGGAAAAAGGAAGCCGTCGTCGGGAATTGGAACGGACAAGCCGGGCAACTGCTCGTCGATCATGCGTTGTTGACGGCTGGATAATGCTCGTCCGCCAGTACGCCCGAAGGTCCGCAGGGGAGGGTGCTTGTCCATGTGACCTTTAAGTTGTCGCTGTCGATCTGGCAGTTATGCGGGCTGATCCTGATCTTCTTCCGCTTTATCTTCGACAAGCGCACGCGCAGTTGAGTTCACCATTTCAAGTAGAGAGCGCCTTAGCGCCGGATCATTGATCGACTGAAATGCCGTAACGAGTTCCAGCGCATCTGCACTAAGTGTCGGGACTTCGGACTCCGCTGGTTTTGTTTCGGCGACGCCCTCCGATCGCCCGGGAAGAAACTGAGATGCACCATCATAAAAGTAAGTAACAGGCACGCCAAGAACGGCCGCGAGTTCGAACAATCGTCCGGCCGATATGCGATTCACGCCTTTCTCGTACTTTTGAACTTGTTGAAATGTCAGATTGAGCATTTCACCGAGTTTTTCTTGCGTCAGGTGTAGTTCCCTGCGCCGCCAGCGCACGCGTTGGCCCACATGACGATCGATTCCACTTGGCAATTTGCTCTCTGACATGAGTTCTCACCGATACAATTTTAATTAGAGGAGACTAACGCCGCCAAGCTAGAAAAGCCAGAACAGAAAATATCGCAAGTGATAAGCCGAATACAATATCACCGTGCCGGAAATACAGCGTTTCGGCGCGAGCGACGGGCAACGGAGTTCTTACAACCGATGAGGTCCACCCGTCTGGATCTCCAGTAATCGGCTCCCCATGAGCTGTTTCGCGACCTAGCCCGTCGATCATGGCAGTGTCTCCAAGCGACGCAACCCGGGCTATGGGTAATCCGGTTTCGATAGCTCGATACCGATGTTGCGCATAATGTTGCGCTGGGCCCATACCAGCACCGAACCAACTGTCATTGGAAACGATCACCATCCATTCGGCCCTTGGGCGCGCCAGCCTATGCCGCGGAATGCTTGGGTAAAGTCCTTCGTAGCATATGAGTGCGTTAAATGGCGGAACTCCGTCCGCATAAACAACCGCGGGGCCAGGTCCCGGATTAAAGCCCTGTGTCACCATCTGCTGCAGCGCACCCGGCAGTATGCCTTCAATCAGCCGACCAAGCGGGATGATCTCCACCGCTGGTAACTCCCCGAATGGTACGAGGCGGTGCTTGTCGTAAAGCGCGATCGGTCCAGACCGCGCGCTATTCCGATCCACCACTGCGAGCGAGTTAAAATAGTGTATTTCGTCCGGACGTGCTGGAGCGCCGGTTATATCAAGACCGGCCTCATCTCGCCGTATCGGCTGCCTGCGTGAAGTACCTACGATGAGCTTGCGATCACCGATGAACGCGCTGACGGCATCAAGAGCATTTGCAGACTGCAACAAGTAGAGAGGGATGGCACCTTCCGGCCATATAACGATATCATCGGGAGATTGGCCTGGAGCATCCAGCATCTCCAGGTACCTGCGGAGCACAAGATCAACGCCGTCCGGAGCCCACTTGTCACGCTGAGAAACCCCTGCATCCATCAAGGTTACGTGTTGCGAATAGACCGTCGTGGGCTCTGCGACTCGACGCGCACCCCATGCCCAGCTTGAGCCCAGCAAAACCACGGCAGCGACTGCCGGAAGCAGCCTCTCGCCTAAGGCTCTGCTTTCCCTGGTGTCCACAAGTGCAGCCGGCGACGACATGACAAAAAGTGTGAGCAACGTTAACCAGTATACGCCGCCTATCGAAGCTGCTTGAGAGATAGCTGCTCCGGGAGACCAGGTTGTGCCGGGCAAATTCCATGGAAGTCCGCCAAATAAATGACCTCGCACATACTCCGCGATCGCGAAAAACAACGCAAACACAAAAACACGGGAGGGCGAGGCCGACCAAAACGCACCAGCTAAAGCCGCTGCTGAACCCCAAATCAGCCCCAAACCGGCTGGCAGGAGCACCAATGGCATAAAGAGGAACAGCGCATGTTTTTCAGGTTCCACCAAAAACGGAAATGCCGTCCAATGCATGCTTATCAGAAAGTAGCCCGCTCCGAAGGCCCACCCTCTGGCGAACACCGCTTGACCCCACCTGCTATATCCTCGCGCGCCATCAATCATCCAGATCAGGCCGGTCAGCGACAGCACAAGTATCGGGCTAAAATGAAACGGTGCGAACGCAAAGGCACCGAGTGCTCCTAGAAAGGCAGCGGTGCAATGCGCCTTCCAACCGCGTAGACGCGCGAGCGACTCATGCACCGGTCCGAGCGCGGTGAAACCGTGGCTCGTCACTTTCTGGCTCATGCCTACGTCTCCACTTTGCGCAATTTCAAACGGTGAATGCGGCGGCTGTCAGCATCAATAATTTCGATATCTGTTCCCGCAGGATGTCGAAGCACTTCGCCTCTTTCGGGTACGCGCCCCGCCAAAGCGAAGGCGATACCACCCAGAGTATCAATGTCGTCCTCGAATTCCGCGAGCTCAAGGTCTATTCCGGTTTCGGACGCAAAATCCTCAATTTCCATTCGGGCGTCCGCTTCCCAGGTGGAGGCCCCGCGCTGCGTGAGCATTGGCGTATCTTCATCATGCTCATCTTCAATTTCACCGACGATCTCCTCCACGAGATCTTCCAATGAAACGAGCCCGTCGGTTCCACCATACTCATCCACCACTATAGCCAGATGAATGCGGGTGGCCTGCATTTTCAACATGAGCGTTGAAAGAGCCATGGAGTCCGGAACGATAAGCGCACTTCTAGCGAGCCGTTCGAGTGGTTTCTCGGAGGGTTCTTCCTCGCGAGCGATCTCTCCCACGACATCCTTTATGTGAACAAAGCCGATCGGATTGTCCAAGGTATCTCGGTAAACCGGAAGACGAGAGTGGGTTGCTTCGGCGAAGAGCTTTATCAATTCGTCGAAGGGCGTTTCCACTTCAACGGCAATAATATCTGCGCGTGGGATCATTACGTCTGCGACACGTCCAGATTCAAACTCGGCGATACGCAATCGCATTGCGCTTTGACGGGGCGGTTCTACAGCGTCCGTCAACGCATCCTTCTCTTTGTGGGAGCGCCGCCCAAGACCGAACAGGCCACGGGAGCGCTTCGTACTTGACGGAGGGTCTTCGGGATTCGGCAAATCAGTCATTGGCTTTTCAAATACACTAACTCAGCTTTGTTTGATTCGTGAATATGGATCAGCGTAGCCAAGATCGGATAGGATGTCGCGCTCCAGATCCTCCATGATGGCAGCTTGCCCGTCAGTTTCGTGGTCGTAGCCTAACAGGTGTAGGACTCCATGCACCAGAAGATGGGTGAGATGGGCGTCCAGGGGTTTGCCAAATTGAGCGGCGTCTCGCTCCGCTACGCCAATAGTTACTGCAATGTCGCCGATAAACGGGCGCTCGCGAGGATCGGCAGGAAATGATAATACATCTGTGGGGCCCGCTTTGCCACGCCAAGCTTCATTCAGTTCAGCGAGCTGATCGTCATCACTTAGGAGCACGTCGACGGCGATCGATAAGTTTGGTTCAACGCGATTGGCCGCGCGCTGAATAGCAGATTCGCAAACCGTTTTCAGATCCGAGATTCGTTCCCAGGATTTGTCATCAATTCGAAGATCAACCGTGACGCTCATGCACTCTTCTGCGACTTCGCATATACTTCGTAAGCGTCGATAATCCGTCCAACGAGGTCGTGCCGAACAACATCAGCCGCGGTCAGACCGATCTGATGAACACCTTTGACGTCTCTCAGGATCTCAAGCGCATGAGCAAGGCCAGAGCGCTCTCGTCCTGGCAGATCAACTTGTCTTGGATCCCCTGTAACGACCATCCTGCTTTCCCGACCAAGACGGGTCAGCACCATTTTCATCTGAGGGATCGTGGCGTTTTGCGCTTCGTCGACGATAACAAAGGCGTTTTTAAGTGTGCGTCCGCGCATAAAAGCCAGGGGAGCCACCTCAATTTCTCCACGGCCGAGCCGCCGCTCCATCTGGTCCTGGCCCATAAGCTCTCGCATCGCATCCCAGATCGGGCGCATATATGGGTCCACTTTCTCCTGAAGGTCGCCCGGTAGGAAGCCAAGGTTTTCGCCAGCCTCCACGGCGGGCCGTGTAATGATGAGCCGTTCTCGGACACCCTGAAGCAGCTCGGCAACCCCGGCAGCGACTGCCAGATAGGTCTTTCCGGTGCCCGCGGGACCGTACCCGAAAATCAGCCCGGCTTCGGGATCGGTCAGCCGACTGAGGTATGTCGCCTGTCCGCGTGTTTGCGCCGTAATCGGGCGTTTCAGACCCGTGAGCGGCTTGAACGCACCTACCGGTGTCATCGCCGCTTCTATTGCACCTTCTACTTCGAGTTCGGTTGGCGGGCTGCCTCGTTCGAGCCGACGTTCCAGTTCAGCAAGGGCGACTTCTGCCAGGTTTACGCCGTCCTCTTTTCCCGTGAGTTCAATACCGCCTCCGAGACTTTCTGCCCGTAAGGAGTAGTCTTCGAGGCGTGTCTCGAGCACCTGCAGATAGCGGTGATGCGGGCCGCATATATCCTGCAGTCGCGCCGGAGAAGCCAC